>NZ_JBFEFI010000005.1:300000-527986 GCF_040717535.1 Thalassoglobus sp. JC818 | reverse complement strand
GCTTGTCTGCTACTATGCCTCAAGTGGTTCGAAACGCGCTCTAGTCTTGCTCAAGAGTACCCGTACTAGCCGACGCTGTTCTGTTGATCTCCTAGAAGGGGAAGAAGAAAGGTGCCATCGTGACGATTCCGAGAATCATCACTCCGGTGCAAATATTTGTGATGATGAAGCACCTTTGCTCGTCTCCGTCAAGGAGACCATTTTTGATGCGCGTTCTTCGAATTGCTAAGCCGTAGAGACACAGGACAGTGGGGAATGCGGTGACTCCGAAAAGCCAGACAACCCAGTGGATGGGTGATACATTCAGTTCACTGAGATTCACACCTCTTCGAACTTGTTAGTAATGCCATAGGTAGTCCCGACATGCTAGGAGTGATAAGATAAGGGAGGCAAGAGGAAGCAGGAGGAATTGAATGAGTGCAAGGAATTTCTCCTGTAATTGCTTCATCATCACACCAATTCATCAAGTTAAGGATGCTTAAGACGTGACATGCAAACAGTGGTTGTGCGTTAAGTGTCCTGAGGTGACTCATGTATCCTCCGGATGAACTTCCTGAAAGTTCTTTCATTCAGGTTCCATTGGATTGGAGGTTCTATCCAGACGATGCCTGGGCAGCCTTAGCAATGGCTAAACTTGAGCAACCGCCTTCTGACGTCACCAACGAAAGGCTCTTTCAGGTCGCTGCGGACGAAACAATTCATAAATTCTGGCGAAGTTGTGCAGTGGCCGAGTTGTTCTATCGACAGGCGGAAGTCCGGCGAACGTTGCTGGCAGCTCATCATCTATTTACCAAGGTTTCAATAGCTGCTCAATTCCGCCTCTTGTTTGATTTCAGTTCTTTTCTGAGACACGAAGAAGTTCAACGTGAATAAATCGACGAGGATGTCATCCAGTTATTCCTGAAAACTCTAAGGAATGTTCAAGACTACCGGCTTGCTCGACCTGCATGGATGGTGCGCGCACAGCTTGGAGACGAAACGGTGTTCGACGATCTGGTCGAAAGAATTGAAAGTTACAAGTGGGGAGATCCAACGAAATCACTGAAACGGTTAAAGTCAGGGGAATACAGCTGGTCATTCTTTGTCGAAAGAAAGCCGCTGCGGGATGAAACCGTCGTGTTCCACATGCCTGAAATGAGTGTTGGATCACCGATCGAGGTGCGGCATCAACCTGTACAGTCTGGAGATTGGCTGACTCGCGGAATAACGACGCTTCTTGAACTGGAAAATGAAGAGTGCATCATTGAGCTTCCGGTTGAGAAGTCTGGAGTTCTTTCGGAATGGATTGTGAAAGTGGGCGACACTGTCCAGGTCGGGGACCCATTATGCAAGTTTTATCCTCATGTCGACTGAGGCTATAAATCCATTGCCGTCGGAAGTTTGATGTTGATAGCTCTTCGTGCTGAGGGCCGTGGATTGGTCGGCGGATGAGCTGTGCAACAATGGTCGAATCGGGGTTGATCTTCAGCTCAGAAGTTGCCACCAGATGCAGTTTCACCCAATGCCATGGCTTTTGGATGCACGGCATTGGGTGATTGTTCAATTCAAACTGTCACAGCGAGACGCGTGGGCCTGCTAGTTGCGGACCTGGATGACTTCGCCTTCTGAATCCAGGTTAAAGTCGGCTTTATTCTTGCCTGGTTTTACGTCGTAGCTGAGAGTGGTTCGAAGGTTGTACTTGGCTGGCAGGGTTTCTTTTGAAGCACCGGCGCCATAGCCTCCCTGTTCACCGCTGCTTTGCAACTTGCTGATCGACACGCGGTGATTTCCGATAGTCGCTCCCAGCACACCCTTGGTGTATTCCACTTCGTAGTATCCGTCTTCGTCTGTGCGAGCGTATGATGGACGTGCTCCTTCTGGTTGGAAGGTGAGAACCGCATCGGCCACTGGCTTCCCATCTTGCGTGACCGTTCCGCTGACTCTTCCGATATCGGGAAGGTCTGACTTGCCGCATCCAGTAAGACTTAGTGCCAACAAAAGAATGCCCGCTGTTGCACTCTTTGAAATCATATTCATTGCAATCTCGAATGGTGTAGATAGAAAAGGTCGGTAGAAAACACCACGAACCCAGCAAGTGTGATGCTGGGTTCGAAGGCTGTTTAAGAACACTTACAGAAGTTTACAAGTGGCTTAGAATTCGCCGATTGGGAATCCGTCGTTTCGACGTGCCAGCTTGTTAAATGTCCCGTAGTAAGAGTAGTTAGGGTCACCTGGGCTGAAAGCGTCCCAGATGTTGAACCCGGCAGGGCCAACGTCGACGTAATCAATGTTGTCGCTGATCGTGCGAACTGATCCGTCGGCGAGGACGTATTGGGCGATGCCCACGTGTGCGCTAGAGAATCCTTGGCCGACACCCTTTGTGTCGTTCCATGGGCGGATCGTCGTCGACATGTTCTGAGCGACTTGTGTGTGTGCTGAGACGGTGGACATCCCGCGAACACCGTTTCCGTTCGGGTTACGAACGCCTACCCACGAGCCAGCGCGAGCGATTGGGGTTTCGCGCTCTCCCACCATGATGGTGTTCGAGGTGCCGTCTGTGAAATCTCGCATCCGGGTCGGGACGGTTTCGCTCATTGCTCCGTAGCTGTCGAGAGTCAGCTGAGGGTTGTTACGAACACCGCGATTGGCGACGTAGTTCGAGACTGCTGGTCGCATCGTGTTGTCGAATCCGCCTGCTTGTGCTCCCACTCCATCACCGTAGTGACGATCTGTTTCGACGACGCCGGAATTGGAATCCGAAGGGCAAAGAAACGCGGGGATTGTTGTGGTCAGAGCTTTGCTCACGAGTTCCCTCGTTGAGAGTGCTGGATTCTGAAGTGCGAAAACATCGTACAGGCGATAAGTCCCCGGATCGAGCTGATTGTAGATACCGGTCTGCTCGATGTAAGGGAGGATCATGATGTTCCATCCCCAGCATTCGACATTGTTGATGTTTGCCAGAGCTGTCATCGGAGCGCTGCTCTGAGTCGAACGGAAGTGAACGAGCGGGAACGTGTTGTAAACTTCGTTGTAGTTGTGCAAAGCCAATCCAATCTGTTTGAGATTGTTCTTGCACTGAGTACGCCGGGCAGCTTCGCGCGCCTGTTGAACGGCAGGCAGCAACAAAGCGATTAAGATTGCGATGATCGCAATCACGACGAGAAGCTCGATGAGCGTGAATCCACGCATTTTTCTGTTGACCATGTACGTCTCTCACTGTCCAAAATTAAGATGAAAGATTTAAAGGATGACGAATAGAGTGTTACTCAATTGTCACAGCAGATTGCCGGCGGAAATTGAAACACTTTTAACACAAATCGGTTATTCAAAATCTTGCGCGCCAGTTTGGATTCGCTAATGTTGAAGACGGTTCTCAGGGAAACTGTCGTCTAAAGTCAGGCAGTTGTGCGCAGCTTATATCGAGTAATTTAGATGCGTGCGCAGCGATGTCCTCCACGCGGCCAGGCAGAACTGATTCTGGTCCTTCAGGCAGCGCAGCGTCGAAATCAATTCAAGGCAGACTTTGCATCCCACCCGAACCGAATCACGGTCTCATTTGTTGTTGATGGAGATAGTTTGGCAGTTCCGGCTGGCTTCTCTGAACGCGATGTCATCAGCAGTTCTCACACCCTTCCTCGCTATGCAGCATGTTGGCCCGAGCGGGCATCGCATCAGTCGGAATGCATTTGTTGGCGACGAGTCGGTTCTTAGCGCAGTTCTCTTTCAGTCCTCAGTGGTGGAAGGTGGGCGAGGAGTATACTCCTCGGATTCGGCTATTGAACCCGCGCGTGTTTCGCAGGTTCCGAAAATTCCCGACAGTTTTGAAAGAATTTTCGACTCGCGATTTTCCCTGCATTCTGAGCGAATTTTGGGGAGTCGATCGGTAGCGAATCGTCAGTTGCTCTGCAGCTTCAGGCGGGATGCGAGTACTGCGTCCATTTGATCGCTGAGTTGCTTGAGCAGTCGGGGTTGGCTGCTTGAAAAGTTTTGCCGTTCGATCAAAAGTCCTGCATGCATCTGGGCACTATCGGGAGCAGAATAGTCATAGAGTTCTTCAGCGACGGTTTCCCGGGATTGCCAATTGATCCATCGGGTGTAGCGAGCGTTCTTCGTGCGAATCGAATAGCCCATCACCTCAGGAGTTGTGCTCTCCCAGGGACGATTGAATTGACTCATCACGACATCTCGTCCCGGTGCTTTGGGGTCTTCGAGGATCGGGACGAAACTGCGGCCATCGAGATTCTCCGGAGTCGTCAGTCCCGCCATGGAAGCGAGCGTGGGATAGAGATCGACAGTCTCCACGAGTGAGTCCGTGGCGACTCCCGGTTGATTGAGATTCGGAACCCGGATGAGCAACGGCACGCGTGTGTCGAGCTCAAAGTTCGTCGCCTTGCACCAACGATTCGTTTCACCAAGAGAGAATCCGTGATCTCCCCAGATGACAACGATTGTATTCTCGTCCAGCTTGAGCCGCTCTAAAGCTTTCAACACTTTTCCGACCTGAGTATCAGTGTAGCTGACGCATGCGTAGTAGCCATGTCGCAGTCGTCGTGTCTGCTGTCGATTGAGCTGTTCGTCTTTGGGGATCGCTTTGTAGCCTCCGAGTTCGCGGTGGGTGTGCAAAGCGAGTTCGGGCGACGCCTTGGTCGGTTCAGTAACGCTTTCCGGAAGGTCGAAATTCGTGGCCTCGTGCAGGTCCCAGTATTTCTTCGGGGCATTGAATGGCAGGTGCGGCTTATAGAATCCCACCGCCAGAAAGAATGGCTGCTCTGCTTGTTTCAGATTCTCTAGCGTCTCGACAGCTAAATTTGCGATTTTGCCATCGGGGTAAGCATCATCCGCGACATCCGGGGCTTCATAAGCTGCTTGTTTCTTTTCTCCGCTTTGGTTCTCCGGCAGTAAGTGTTTCTTCCAACCCTTCTGATTCAGAAGTTCAGGTTCGGACCATGAAACCGGGTCGAGTTCTTTTTGGTTGCCACTGAAGATTTTTCCGAAGGCAAGCGTCCGATAGCCGTTCTGCTTAAAGAGTTGTGGAAGCGTCACGTGATTGGGATGCGTCTCCCGAAATAGATTGCGATTGTGCCAGACCTGTGTGTGATCAGGCAATAATCCGGTGAGAAGCGAGGTTCGCGATGGCCCGCACACAGCTTGTTGCACATAGGCACGATTGAATAGCCGGGCTGTCTGGGCGAACTGATCGATATTGAGTGACTGAGCCAGCGGATCGCCATAGCATCCGAGAGACGTTCTTAGGTCGTCGATGGCAATGAAGAGAACATTCGGCTTACCCAAGTTCGATTTTGATTCGACCTGTGCGCACAGTGAGCCATTGACGAGCGGAAAACTGAGGCTGAAGAGCACGGCAAGTGCGAGTTGCTTCATTCGATCGCTCGTCGTTGCGGCGATCATCAAGGTGTTCATGATGTTTGAGAACAACGAAAACTCCTGAATTGTCTGCTACCGTGTGTCGCTGCAGCTTTCGTTTGCGAAGCTGCCTTGATCGCTCGGATCTTCTGCACTCGTTTGAAGTCGATTGAAGTATTGTACAAGCAGTCGTTCGCTGCGAAACCCAGTGAGTGCACTGGCTAACCCCATCAGTGATGAGTGAAAGAAGAAGCCGACGTTGAGGCCCAGAATGACTCCAACAGCGACAATCTCTTCAGGCAACGCATTTGGATTCGGGTTGCCCAACATGTCGTGAATGAACCGCACGACAGCGAGAGCCTGAAATCCGAGCCAGATGACAGCCCCGAGAAATGCAACATAGAACAAAACTGCGCACCAACGTCATCGGTCCCAAAATTGAAGAGACTTCGCAATCTTGGCGACGTACTCTTCGTCTGACGACTTCGGTCGCGAAATCGATTGCAGCGGCAAGAACGGGTCGTAAGGGGATTCAGTGTCTTGCATCGGGAACTCCTGAACGGTGTCACTGACAACGATCAGTGTTTGAAGTCAGATCAAAGAGAATGCAATTTCCTGTGACCGTACAAACGAAGAGGCTGCTGCTTTGCCAAATCCCCGACGCCGCCGATTTGCTTCCCGGTTGATGTTGTTAGGATGCGTTACCTCAGCGAGGGTATTGCACCCGGCCAAGGAGAGACAGGGATCGCAAGATCTGCTACTACTCGGGAATGACTGAACAACTGAAGCTGAGTGAATTTCGAAAACGCATCGTTGCTGGAATCTTTCCGGATTACTCAAACTTGTCCGCAGCGATCAGAGGCATGCAGTTTGTGCAGGCAGATCCGATTCGGTCACCGGCCAGAGCGCAAGATCTGGTCCTTCGGCAACGTGTTGCCGGGTATTTTGCGGGCGACTTGGAGGAGAAGTTTCCGCGTCTGAAAGCCGAGGAAGGCTACCTCTTCGCTTATGGATTTATGACGCCAGAAGTATGGCGAAACCTTCGTTTTCGTCCGCTTGCTGATTTGGAACAGCGAGAGCATGAGGTCCTTGAAGCGGTGGCTGAACTGGGTGAAGTCCATCCTCGTGAATTGGTCGAAAGATTTGGTCAAAAGTCGGTCAAGAACTACTGGGGCGGTCGCTCTCAGGAAACGAAGCGGATTTTGAGAAGCTTCATCATCATGGATACTTGCGGGTGAGCCGACGCGAGAAAGGAATTCGTGTCTATCAGGTCCCCGAGGATTCTAATGAACCCATTAAGGCCCCCGAGAAGCGGTACCGCCAACTTGCTCTCACAACGGCTCGTGTGTTTGGCCCGACCACGAAACGTTTTTTGATCTCGGAGTTACGGCACCAGAATCATCTATTGCCCACCCGGGGTGACCGATGGTCAGCTGTTGAATCCTTGGTTGAGTCTGGAGAGTTAGCGGAAGTCGAAGTGGCTGGTGTCACGTATCTTTGGACACGGAACGACTGGTTGTCGGCGGAGGTGCCGGAGCGTGTCCGGTTCCTCGCGCCCTTTGACCCGCTGGTGCGTGACCGAGACCGTTTTGTGCAACTTTGGGAATGGAATTATCGTTTCGAAGCCTATGTTCCGGAGGCAAAAAGAGAGAGAGGATACTATGCGATGCCAGTCCTTTGGTGTGACAAGATAATTGGTTGGGCGAATGCGAAAGTTCAAGATCAATGCTTGAAAATCCAATTCGGATACGCGGAGAAGAAACCACGGGTGAAGGCGTTTCGTCTGCTTGCTGAGGAGGAGGCAGACTCAATGGCTCGTTTTTTAGGCTTGCGGGGTGGGGCTTGGGAACTGACTTATTGAATCGACAATTCTCGACTGAATTAACTTTCGCGAACAGTGTTCAAGAAAGTTACTGCCAACTTGACGCTCTCTTCAGAGCACCCTGGCCGATTTGTTTCCCGCTTCATGTCGTTAGGATGCGTTCTCTCAGCTACCAATCGTTAACAGTGTCGCCAGCATCGATCGTGAGAAGAGTAGCGAGTGTTTCGGCAGGCAGTCCGTTTGCTGCATAACGCACACTCCCATCTGCCATGACGAGAAACACATCTGATGAGAGATCCAGTTGTTCGTTCTTGAGCTCCAGAGTGCCTGAATCCGTGACCACGGCGTCGACAGGTTCGTGCCAGGCGCAATCAGAGTTTCGGACAGCGATCAGTAAAAGTGTCTCGTGTGCTCCATCTGCGAAGTCCGAAATCGATCTTTCTTCTACAGGGTTCCAGGCAGCATGCGGTCCGACGACTGCCAGAATCCGATAAGGGTGGGACCCGAATCGATGTTGAGAACCTGACTCTACGTTGACTGGGCTGTTCCAAGGTTGAGTCAAATCGTAAGCGTTAAACCGATCATCGGTCTCCACGATGTTCTTAAAGTGGTCCTGAATTATTGAACGCCAAGAGTGAATCGGAGAGCCATTTTCGTCCCGCACGACCACAGGCGGAAAGCTCCCGTGAGCCTTGTAGTAGTCGTGTAGCGCCGCCACGATCCACTTCAGGTCATTGTGAGTCTGTTTAAGAAGCAGCGATTGCCGAACTTTCGCGAGAGAATCTGCGATCAATACACACATGAAGAGAGCCAGTCCGCTGACAAAGATCGCCATGAACCAATTCTTTCGGATCGACGATATCATATGCGGCCGACTGTCATTGTATTGTTTGGATTGGGTGGGAATATGTGGCAGTTAAGAGATAGGTCGAGTGCCGATCAGCATAGCGCCCCGGCAGGTATTTACAGCCACGAAAAGTTGTTGTTCCGTTCAAATGGCCACCGGGACTGGAAACGGATGATGATATCGTCATCGGATAGGGTTAGAAACCGGACGGTGAAGCATCTTGTTGCTACGCAACCCAGCCGATCTCGCCCGGGGTACCTAGCGAACGGGATTTCATGAATCTGATCATGAAAGGATAAAATTTCGATTTCGTTGATGCGGCAGCACTGAAGCACTCGTTATTCTCGAAAGAGACCTGAAACAATGGGCAAGTGTCTCACCACCAATTCACTCTGGACGTTTCTCTCAGTTGAACTCGAATTCAGAGAATCTCGAAGAGGGCTCAAATGAAAACTGCAGTTGCTTTATTCGTCGTCGCCACCTTGTCTCGCCATGTCGAAGCGGGTGTCCAATACTCGATGGTCCACAATTCTGATGCCTATGCAACAACTGGCCCGATCGACGTTATCGGCCCCAGAAGCACTCCAATCAACTATGAATTCGCGGGCTTCACTGATTTTCGAGAAAGAAACCACGGCGAAGTTCAAGTGAATGTCAACCAGGGTTCAATCGGAATCCACGCGGAGACTTACAATAATGGGCTCTACGCACCTCAACGGCAGGAGGTGACAGCAAAATTCCAATTTGACACAATTTTCAGTTCAACGGGCAGCTCGCCCGTCGACGTTATTATGAATCTCGATTTGAGTGGGACGATCGATCCCGGACAGTCCCTCACCTCAAGCATTCAAGTCGACGCTGGAAGCCAGTTCACTTTTTCACGCGGAACATATTCGGAAAGCCTTAACCCATCCAATCCACCTGTGCTCCGCGATGGAATGCTTAGTGGCTTTTCTGCGAGTGGAAACGTCCAGTCAGTTTCAACCGGTGCGATCCAAGTCCCGGTCAACGTTCCCGTCACCATGTTCTTTTCGTTGACGACAAGTCAAGGATATGACCTGACACGTTCGACGATTGACTTTGGCAGCACGTTCAACCTGACGAGATTTGGAGACGTTTTCACGATTCAGGGACCGAATGCATCAGAAGTCTATTCGGTTGACTCCATTGATGCTGGTATCGTGAACAATCGATTTCAATCCAAGGTTGTCCCGGAACCATCGTCTTTCGCATTGATCGGGTTAGGAAGTTTCAGCTTCCTCAGCTATGTAAGGAAACGTCAACGACCTCTCAAATTGGTTCGCCCCGCCGGGTAAGCGCGCAGGATGGCCCGGCCGACAACGGCGCGGGTGCCATGCCCTCGCTTGCGTGGGCATGTTGATACGGGGCAGTCGAACAGTCTTGAGTTGAGCTCGTCTTCGAGAACCGTAAGAGTCGGAACGGAATGCGGCTCAATCGAAATCGGAACATCCGACCCCGTATCCAAGTTCTTTCTGCAATGCCACCTAGCCACATGTTAAAGACATCTTGTGTCTTTGGCGCCCAGCCGACGTCGGCCAGACCACGCAGCTAAGTCTTCGACAGATAGTTCCTCGACCTCATTTCTTAAGACCTCCGACACCGTTGCGAATCAGTAAGTCTTTAATCTCGTACGGATTCATTTCAGCGTAGAGTACTGAGACTCGATGCTTGATCGTCGCCGTACTTAAGATGACATCGCACCGTGATGTGTTTTGCAGCCAATCGACTTCAACACCGACGATGTCTTTCGATGAGCACACAACAAAACGTGGATGCAATAGCGATTTTCGAAATCTGACGATATCGTCCCGGAGTGAAATCACAACAGGCCTCAAGAGCAGTAGCGTACCAAGTCCCAATGTTACGATGCCCAGCAACAACGCGATCAGAAGTTGTTCATCCATGCCAAGCGAACTCATGTTTTCGCGATTCACATACAGCAGGACTAAAAAGACGACGCAACCCAAAAAAAGTCCCGACGAATGCCCTGCGTTGAATTCGCACTTCGAAATCGACCCCGCGATCCACAATCACCTCCATACAGCAGATATGTATAGTTTCGACAATGGTTAGAGCCCTTTGTCAAGTAGGCTGTCAGTTGGATTACTCACTTCAGTCATGATCCTTTTAAAAGACTGCCTCATCTGTTGTTGTCGATGGTGTTCGCGAATCGTTTCTCCAACAACGATGGCATACACTCCCATGAGTCCAACGGCTAGCCAAAGTACCAGAAGGACTCTTCCGCGTTTTTGACCTCGGCAGAAGCAAGAGTAAGCTGCGAACACGCCGAGAAGCAGCCACGAAAGGAAGATCAATTTTCCACCTACGTCTGCCATGGTAATGCCTCTTGGAATCATCACAGAATAATATTCGGGAGATAGGTGTGGTGAATTGTGCGTGTGAGAGTCGCTTTCGTAGGTGGAGTTGAGAGAGGAAAAGTTAGCCTGGGTGCCCTCGCTCGCGTGGGCATGGCACCCAGGCCGATTGGTGACGAGAGATCTGTTGGCGACGATCAGTCACGACCGTGAAAAAGAACATCCCACCCAGAACATCAGCACGTCGATAATTCGCCATCACGACAGTTTACGACACACAGAATCCGATCGCGAGCACAACGATCAGCCTCGTTTCAAATGGTCAGAGAACAACAGAAAGATCAGCGATCTATCATCGTCAGGCACAGCCTGACCTACCTTGCTTTCGTCACATTCATGACGTCAGGTACGACATCCCAAACGATTTTGATATAGAAATGTTCATTCAATGGGACGATCACACTTTTCCGGCGGATTCAAGAATGTATTGATTCATGTTTTTGTCAACGACTGGGAACAGCTCGCACACTTCCTCAAACATTTCAACCAGGATCGCCGCATTTTCCGGCCAAGAGTCTTCATATGTCGCCTTGTGCGTCAAAACACTGATGTCAAAATAGAATCGCCCTGGAACATACTCTTCTCCTATCATAAACACATAGTTAATCTCGGTGCTTGGAGAAACACGAAACCCTGCATCGAAACAAATACGAGCATTGCTGTTCGCATTGAATTTCTGCAACAGATGGGAAATTCCTTCGCTATCGAGAAGGTGTGGTGGATTTCGCCGAGTTTCTTCAGAGAATTCATCCAATCCCCAGGATCTATTCAAAGCTTTCACTATAGTGTCAATAATCTGTTCGGCAGCTTCTTGCGTCAACATGTGATCAAACACCACAGTAAGAGACAATGGATCAGACATCACACTTCTTGAATTTTAAAAATGCACAGATTCACTGACACAAGAGACATCGACAGAACGTTGTGAAACAATGTTACTATGGAGTTGTGGTCTCTAAGACGAATTCGACGAATCCATTGCCATCAAGGAATTGGCGAGCGGTTGTCTCTGCACTGTCGAGTACGAGCAATACTGGACTTTTCCCGGTTGCAGTTGCGTAACTTGATGTCATTACCAACTGCCGAGTCAAAGTATCTCGATTTGCCGCACTTGTGGAAATTGAGGACTTCACTTCGTAGATTTTAGAGTCTGTCACGATATCAAGATCAGATAATACATTCTGATTGTTGGAATTAAGCCTTTGGCTGGGTTGACCGAAGGCAATAATTGTCTCGCCACGATTGGCCGCTTGCTCAGCGGCTGAAAGTACAGTCTTGTTTCCAGTAGACGTAGGTCAGGCTGTGCCTGACGAACTTTCATTCTCCAACCGATTCATTCATGTCATCGAAATTCATTGATCGCTGTGAGTCGTTCCAGCACGCCCAGTGCCAGGGGTAAACGCCTTGTTTGACCCAGCGATGAAAGCTCGAATGAGGCCATTCATGTGGACAGCGAACGAATCCGTGTTTCACCGGGTTGTAGTGAATGTAGTCAAAATGTCTCTCATAATCGTCGTCGGATTTGATTGTGTGTTCCCAAAATCTTGGTTGCCACACGCCGCGACGACCTTCTCTTCGGCGAGCTGCTGAAATCTCGTATTCGTGATGACCCGCTCCGAGCCACCGCTTTGAAAATTCCTTCTTGATCCACGACCAGCGGACAGAATAGTTCGAATCTCCACTAGGAAGCGACCAGATCGCATGCAGGTGATCTGGCAGCAACACGATTGCCATGATCTCGAAAGTCCATCTAGTACGACATTGACGCAGACAATCGCCCAGCAGGGACCGAGCCGATTGGCAACGAAAGATCGGTTGGCGACGATCAGTCACGACCGTAAAGAAGAACATCCCACCCGGAACATCAGCACGTCGATAATTCGCCGTCACGACAGTTTACGACACACAGAATCCGATCGCGAGCACAACCGAACGAATGCTCAGCCTCGTTTCAAATGGTCAGAGAACAACAGAAAGATCAGCGATCTATCATCGTCAGGCACAGCCTGACCTACCTTGCTAACCAAACCTGACCGAAGTTCACCCGCGAAATGACACGGCGAATCGCTCACGCACGCACGGGAATGGGGCAGCCCAAGCGTAGATACCAGCACGATGACGTTCAATCCGTCGTGACGAATGGGGAGCAATCTCCGCACAGCAACACTTCATCGTGACTAACTCTGATATGTTGGACGTTATTCAATACGAATTTAGCTCTTGCCGCCTCATCCTGCCGCTGCAAAAGGCTTGGAATCCAATAAAACCAATTCCGTGCCTGATCCTCTGAAGGATTCTTGGTATCTTCAAACTTTGTGTACTCCCATAGCTCGCCGCTTATGGCCTTTCGAGGTATTACCATTTCATATCGATGTCCTCCTGGAAACGGATCGGCCTGAAAATGCAGAACAATTTCGCTTGGAGAAGCATGTTGGCCGTCAACTTGGATTGTCAATTCGTTGCTCATTGCTAGTCCTCAAAATCCAATTTTCTCTTTCCAAACGATTGGATTGTAAGCCGACTTTAGATGAAGCTCCACACGGATGCCGGTTTCGTTGTAAAAGTCATCGGCGATAGACTTCAGCTTTGCTTTCACTTTGTCGTAGTGTCGGCTGCCTTTGAGTCCGCTGAAATCCTTGATTGCGATGTCCAAGTCTGAAGAATCGAGCGGCCCACGGCCACGAAACGTGCTTCCGCTACGAGAACCAAACGCACCCACGTCGTCCACAGTCACGTAGGTCAGGCTGTGCCTGACGACCATTCATTCCCCAACCGATCTCATTTATGTCTGTGCGTCTTTCCAACACCCCGGGTGCCACTGCTGAATTGGCCGGCGGTGCCAGTGGGTTCTCAATGGGGGAGACACAACTTCGGTGGAAGTCGTGACAGCACGAGCGCCATACCCTCGCTTGTGTGGGTATGCTGCTCAGGTCAAATCAGAAATTCGAGTAGACGTAGGTCAGGCTGTGCCTGACGAACTTTCATTCTCCAACCGATTCATTCATGTCATCGAAATTCATTGATCGCTGTGAGTCGTTCCAGCGCGGGTGCCATGCCTTCGCTCGCGTGGGCATGTTGACACGGGTCAGTCGAACAGTCTTGAGTTGACCTCGTCATCGAGAACCTAAGAGTCGGAACGGAATGCCGCTCAATCGAAATCGGAAAATCCGATCCCGCATTCAATTTCATTCTGCAATGCCACCTAGCCTTTCGTAACTGGAGTTGAGAGTGAAAAAGTTAGCAATGGCGATTAAATGGTGAGGCGGCGGTCGCGGGCTTCGATTGGCCATTCGTCGATTTGTTCGCCTTTGGAAATGATGATGGCTGCTGGGTAAAGGACGGATGTGGGGCAGACGTGGCGGGGGATGGCGAGGGTCCAGTCCCCGGTTTTCCATTGCTCGGCGGAGTCGGTCTCGATCACCAGGTGCTCTTCGTTTTGAAGGACTTGAACGCCGTCGGGGATGGCTGGGAAAATGGCTCGTTCACCCATCGCCGGATCGGAAGCAATGGCCTTTGTGCCGAGATCGAATGTGATGCGATTCGCGGTCGGGCGGCTGATGACTCGGGTCATGACAAGAGCAGCGGGGGTGAACATGTCGAGGTCGGGAAAGTTCTCACCGTATCCAGCATCATGATAGACACAGGTTCCCGGGCTGAGTTCGATGCAGTCATCATCGATTTCAGTATAAGCAGGGAATGTGGGAGTTCCACCGCAGATGACTTTCTCGACGGGGAAACCGTCCGCCTGCAAGCTGTCGCGGAACTCGCTGACTGATTGCCAGTAATTCTTAACAGCAGATTTCCGTTCGTCGAGATTGGAGATTTTGAGGTGACCATCGTAAAGATGCAGCCCAGCTGCGCGGAGTCCGGGAGCCTTTGAGATTTTGGCGTAGGCGATTTTCGCACTTTCTCCGAGCGGCAAACCAGTTCGATCGCGGCCGGGGTTGATGTCGAGAACAACATCAATCGAAGTGCCAGCTGCTTCCATTGCTCGGCTGAGAGCTTCGATCTGTGTTAAATCGTCGGCTGTCACACTGAGTCGAACGTTGGGGAATTTCTTTCGAAAAGCAATCGCACGATCGATCGCAGGGCCGATCAGGTTGTAAGCGAGGAAGACGTCTTCCACACCGGCAATGGCGAGCATTTCGGCTTCGGCGAAAGTCGCAGCTTTGTGTTTGCGAATGCCTCGCTGAAGCTCGTTCTTGATGATGGTGCTCATCTTATGTGTTTTGCAGTGGGGCCTCAGTCGCTCTGGTTGCTGCGCCATTTCGATCATGGCGTTCAAGTTTTGGTCGAGCAATTCTTGAAAGACGATAAGCGAAGGGCTGTCAATTCGCTCAGGTGAGTTGATCTGATAGATGCTGGGAAGCTGCGGGCGGGACATTTAAATGGCTTTCAAGTATTCAACTGCAAGGAAGCAAAGATTCGGAGAACAGTTTCGTCGGGAGGTGAATGATCTACAAGCGAAGAGGCCGTTACGATGGGTTCTGTTGAGAATGGAAATCTCCGTGAGTGATCAGATCGTGATTGGCAGCCCACTGTGTGAGGTCTTTGCGATCGATCGCAGCAGCGATCAGGTCAGGGAAATGATCGGGAGTGCAAGCGAAGGCAGGCACGCCCAGCGAAGCGAGCGCCCGCGAAAGATGGTCATCGAAAGAGGGGGCTCCCTCATCGTTCAACGCGAGCAGGCAGACGAGGTTGACGCCCGAATGTACGATGCGAGCAATCCGTTGAAGCAACTCGTTTGCGTTTCCTCCTTCGTAAAGGTCGGTGATTAGAATCATTACCGTCTGTTGAGGACGCTGTATCAGCGACTGGCAATAAGCCACCGCTCGATTAATGTCGGTTCCTCCTCCTAATTGAGCTCCGAAGAGAGTGTCGACCGGATCTTGCAGGAGTTCGCTGAGGTCGACGACTTCGGTATCGAAGACAACCAGGTTTGTGCGGAGCGAGTGAATCGACGCGAGGACGGATGCGAACAAGCTGGAGTAGACGACCGAAGTGGCCATCGATCCACTCTGGTCGACGCACAGAATAAGATCTCGCATGGCCGATCTTCGACGTCCGTAGCCGACCAGCTTTTCGGGGATGATTGCCTTTTGTTCCGGAAGAAAGTTCTTGAGGTTCCGTTTAATCGTCCGGTTCCAGTCGATTTCATTGGGCTTGGGGCGATTGTTTCGAGTGGCACGATGAAAGGCGCCTCGCACAGCCTCAACCATCGGCTGGCGGATTTTCTTTTCGACTTCCTCAACGACTTTTCTAACAACCTGCCGGGCTGTCTCTTTGGTCTTCGCGGGAATCACACTTTTCAAAGCGAGAAGCGTGGCGACGAGATGAATATCTGGCTCGACTTGCTCGAGCGTTTCCGGTTGCAACAACATTTCATGCAGGTTGAGCCGTTCGAGAGCGTCTCGCTGCATCAGCTTCACGTTGGATTCTGAGAAGTACTGGCGAATGTCTCCGAGCCAGCGATTGACGTTCGGGCAGGAACTTCCGAGTCCGCCCTGGCGATTGGAATCGTAGAGCGCCTGAAGAACGTCGTCGCGGCCTTTGTCTTCTGCTTCGAGTGGAAATGCGTCGTCCGGTGGGTCGGACTCTTTTCCGAGGACCATTCGCCAGCGTCGCGATCGTTCTTTTGATGAGTTATCAGTCATTCTTGACTCCCAGGATTTCAGACAGGATTGGAATGACCAGACTCGCACGTTCGGAGTGAATGGCTTTCTCGGTCGCAAGTGTGTTAGATGTTTTGCGAGACGTCGCTGTTAGGTCGAAAGTTCGAATCTTCTCCGCCATCTGTCGGCGTTCGGGACCGGTGAAATCGCTGAATGCTCTTCTAAGGATCGGCAGAAGTTCATCGAAGACCTCTTCATTCAGCAGCATCAACCATTGATCGAGGCTTCGCCATAAATCATCCATATGAAGCAGCACGAGCCCGCTCCCTTGCAATAAGCCAATCAGCCAATTCGCAGCTGTCCGCGTCGGCGTGGCGGGTGAAAGTTCCAGCGATGTAATTCGATTAAGCTCTTCGGTGTTGAGGATCTTGCGTTCGATTAACAGTCTGCAGACTGATCCTCTGAGGAGCCCGTGTGCACTCGAGTTTAAGATACGCGACAAACGTTGGTTCCATTCTTCGGTGAGTTCGGCATCCTGAATCAAGTCGAGAGCAGCTTGAGTGGAGAGGATGCCTTTTTGAACAGCTTCTGCTGCGTCATCGTCCGTCGACTGACATGCGCTCGGCAAACCAATCAAGATGCGTGTCAGCATTTCTTTGAGAAGTGGAAGCACCGCCGAGCACTGTGTGCCTCGTACGTCGCTGTAACGTGAAATATTCGCCAGCGGGCCGACTGCTTCCATTAAATGGACGACATCGCTGCCGACAGCGGACTTGCTTCGAATGAGTTCGATGAGACCGGGAATGGATTCCTGAAGGTCGGCGAGGATGGCGGCGTCGAGTGACTGAGTCAGCGCACTCAACGTTGAGGCAGAGTTTGCGAGATCAAGGATTCGGGATGACGCAGCCGATTCAACTGTAGTTCCCCAGACATTGGCATCGATCAGGTCCACTGCAAATTCGGGGTGCCACTGCAACTGCCACAATTCATGAAATGTGGAAATTCCTCCGCCCGACTGCTGAAGCGTTCCCCATGAAATTCCGAGGATATTCAGGCGATTGAGTAGCTGGCTGCGTTGCAATCCGATTGGCTTTCGCAAATCAAGATCGACAATTTTCTTCTCCACAGTTGGTTTCAGCCGCAGAGATTTCTGAAGTCGTGCGAGGTCCTCGGCCAGCGGGACCGTTGGTGTTTCGATCGGAACGGAACCGAGTCGGTCCCCGATTTCGAGTTCTTCCCGAATGAGTTGAAGCGGGGCGGTGTTTCCGTGACAGAGGACCGCGAGGATCGATTCATTAAGTTCCGCGAGGCCAGCACTTGGACGTTCTCGAATCGCAGCGAGACTCTCTGCCAATCTCAGCGCTTCGACAATGTTGGCAGGGGCGGCATCGAATTCCTTTCTGCGAAGCAATCGCGCAGCATTTGTTAACCAGCTGCGAGGTGCGTGATCCCCATAGTTCCAGACATGCTCATACCAGCCGGGAGATCGGATTCCTGCTCCATAGCCACTTCGATACGCGAGCCGGTCGTAAGTCCAGGGAATCCAGGTCGACGTGGTCTTCAGCTTGGGGAGGCCTTTCAGTCGAGCTTGATCATCTTTGACGCGACAGCCGGGGACCTTTCCTTTCAAGGCATCTTCATCGAGAACCGGGCAATGCCAGGCTCCACAGACAATGGCGATCCGCTGAAAGTCTTCCTTCAGAGCCCGACGAATCGTTTTTCGCATGAACGCTTCTCGAAGCAGATCAGCCTCTCGCGTTTCAGGGAATTCGTCTCGGACTGACCGCATTGCTTCCTGAATCGCTTCGAAGAGTTGTCGAGCATCCTGCCGGCGTTCAATCTGTTCATCCCACCACAACTCGGGATCGGAATAGCCCGCAGCGTTTGAGAGAATTGCGATCGGGTCCGCCCGCCAAGCTGGTTCGCTCTCGGTGGAGTCATCGCCAGCTTGTTCTTGATCGTCTTCAGGTTGATCAGGCGATGATTCTGCTTCGTCGAGGGCCAATCGATGAGACATCGGCAAATCGATCAGTCGCACCGGCACACTCTGTTCGTTGGCCCATTGAAGCGCTTGCCATTCCGGAGAAAAAACAGCGAACGGGTAGCTGATAGATCGTCGCGGCTGCTGCTTGGGATACACAAGCATGGCCACAGGGGGAATGACTTCGCCAGTTTGAATTAACTCGAGAGAAGGTTCGGCGTCGGCTGGTCCTTCCATCAGCACGACATCAGGACCCCATTCCTGAAACGCAGATAACAAGCTTCGAGCGCATCCGGGACCGTGATGCCGAATGCCGAACACCTGAATACGATTCACCGTTTCGCCGATCTCTTCTTACGTTTTGCAACCGATTTTCCGGTCTTCTTACCCGCAGCGAAAGCAAACGGAATCCAGATGACAGCCAGTATTAATGAGAGCACGACCGCCGTTGCAGATCCGAGCGGCTGTGCGAATTTCTCAGCCGTGCGAGCATTTCCTTCGCTCATGATATAGAGACCGGCAAACGCCAGTGCGGGAAGGGCGAAAACGAGAATGACGGTAAGAATCACGCGAGTCTTCAGGCTCATCAGTTCACTTTCTCTTTCAGGCGATTCGCTTTTGCGTACATTTGTACGATTGCGATTGTAATCGCTGTCAAAGACTTTCGCGACTGGCGCGATACAGATCTTTCCATCCCTCTCGCTCTCTAACAATCGCCTGCAGATACTCCTGCCAGACGATCAGGTCTTGTACAGGATCTTTGACGATGGCTCCGGTCAAGCTTGAGATGATATCCCCGGCTTTCAGGGAACCGTCGCCGTAATACGCGGACATCGCCATGCCACTCGAAACGACGGAGATTGCCTCTGCGGTGGAAAGTGTTCCCGATGGTGACTTGAGTTTCGTTTTGCCGTCAGCGGAAACGCCGTTCCTCAGTTCACGAAAGATCGTGACAACCCTGCGGATTTCGTCCAACGCAGGAACTTCGACCGGGAGTTCCAACGCGCGTCCGAGTTGCTCTGATCGACGCTGAACAATTTCTACTTCCTGCTCGAAAGAGTCCGGAACAGGCAGGACGACAGTATTGAATCGGCGAGTCAACGCGCTCGATAAATCGTTGACGCCTTTGTCTCGGTTGTTCGCTGTCGCGATGACGTTGAAGCCTTTGACGGCATGCACCGAGGAATCGGTCTCGGGAATCGGGAGTGATTTCTCAGAGAGAATTGTGATCAGTGCATCTTGCACTTCGCTTGGAATTCTCGTCAGCTCTTCGATCCTCGCAATGCGACCGGTTTTCATCGCTGTGAGCATTGGGCTCGCGACGATCGCTTTGTCACTTGGACCTTCCGCCAGAAGTCGAGCATAATTCCATCCGTACTTGAGGGCGGTTTCGTCAGTCCCGGCGGTGCCTTGAATAAGTAATTGCGACGTTCCACTGATGGCTGCGGCAAGATGTTCGCTCACCCAGCTTTTAGCTGTTCCCGGAATCCCGTAGAGCAGCAATGCCCGGTCAGTGGCGAGAGTTGCGATTGCAATCTCGATGAGTCGATCATTCCCGAGATACTTGGGGGTGATTTCTGTTCCATCACTCAGCGTGCCACCCAGCAAATAGAGTTTGACAGCCCACGGCGACAACTTCCAATTTGGCGGTTTCTGTCGATCGTCTTCCTCCGCCAGGCAGTCGAGTTCGTGTGCATACTGAACCTCAGCCTGCAAACGAAGTTGTGCGGCATCTGCTTTCGGGATGTCTGCTCCTTGAGCACTCATTTCGTGATGGACTCCTCAAAATCGTCTCTGAAAGAGCAGGGCGGCTCTCTCAATTGTCCGTTCAATAATTTGTCTTCGAATGATGATTGCTTGGCGTCATGATCTGCCTCATTTATCGCGATCTTTGTCCGCCATCTTGTCGAGTTCGCGATAGAACCGCTCTCGCAGCTTGACCCGTTCTTGAAGTTCCTGAATGAGTTTATCAATCGCTGCGGTGTCCCAGAAGTTGCGATTTCCCGAATGTGTGTTCCATGGTTTCATCGCTTCCGGAAATGACTCTCGCGGGATTCCTGCTCCGGCTAATTTCAGGCACGAGAGCCAACTGACGACCTTTTGATCGCTGCGATTTCTGAGAAGGTTACGCACCAAATTCAGAAACAGATCCGAGAACGAGCGGGACCAGGGTGTGGTCAATGTTTTAAGGAGTTCCGAAATCGGAAGAATGGTCGGATCATGAACTTCTCGAAGCGACTTCGTGAGTGCACTCTCTCGCATTTTCTCGGGAAACTTTGCCAGCAGTTCGGAGAGAATCTCACCGGCCAACTCGCGAACTTGTGGCACGTTGTGCTGGAGCATTGCCGTCCAGTAGGTCCACATCGGACGTCCCCACTGGACAACTTCTTCGTCTGCGAGTCCAAACCGTTGAATCGCCCTCGTCCAACCGAGAATCACGACAGGGCCCCAGTCATCGTTCAAGACTCCATTCAAAAGTTGTTCCGGAGTGCAGTCGAAGCGATCGGTCCATGTCCGGGGCGGAACTCGCGAGATGATCCAGTCGAGCCAGTGAGATTTCTGACCCTTCCGGCCTGTCGGGTTCTCGGGAATGCCGTCTGCTTCCCACTCTTTTGGATAAGTTTCAGGAGGGACACATTTCAGCCTGAAATCTTCGTTCGATGATGAAGTCCTCAGAAGAAAGTGCTCGGTGCGAATTTTCATCCGCTGAACGAGTTCCGATTTCGGCAACGTTGCCAGAAGCTCGATTGCTGTGGTCCGCACGTGTTTGCTGCGGTCGTTCAAACATTGAATCAGGAACGGTTCGTCATTCTCATTGAGTTGCTCAGCGAGGTCTTGAAGGAAGTTGTTGCGGTCATTTGCCTTGTCGGAAGCAAACGTCTGTTCCAGCCATTCAAGTCCCTGAGAAGGATCAATCTCTCGGATTTGTCGAAGCACCTGGCGACGCTCTCCGACGGTTCCTTCGTCCCATTGATGCTTCAACTCTTGCGGAGAGATGTTCTCGTCGGCCGTCGACTCCGAAGCAATTGCCCAACTCCAGTCGGGGGTCAATGCTGCCAGCCAACGCCCACGACTTCCGAGGCAGGGTAAGATCTCAGAACGGAGACCTGCCGATTTCGTGTCCAGAGCGGCGGGGAGAATCGCATGGGGGAGAGAGAGATTGGATTCCAGAATTCGTCGACAGAGTTCCGGAGCGACATCGACGAAGTCTTTCGAAAAGGCTTGTTCGAGAAGTTCGCTCGCTGCATCCGACCACGGACAAGCGGAATCGTCGAGATCGGGAGCGATGGCCGGGACGGTATTCGGTTCGATTCCCGCTGCTTCGTAGACGGCTGTCGCGCCCAGTTTGAGAAGGAGCGAAGATTCGGCGGTGAGTGAAGCCTCTGCAATGGAATCACAAACGTCGACGACCGGTCCGTCGTCGGTTTGAGGAGACGGGACAGCTTTGCTTGTTCCGAGCAGCGCTTGGCGAGTCAGTTCGTTCATGTGCACAGACGATACTTTCCGTGAATGATCGCCCCCAGCGGAGTCAGCGAGTTGCCGTTCCACTCGCCGAACAGCTGAAACGGATGTCCTCCAGACTCAGCGAGAAGTTTCCAGAAGTGCGAAGTTCGAACCGGCAGCCCGGAGGCATTCTGATCGCGAACGAACCATTGTCCCTCTTCGTTTGTCAGAGTGACGGAATCGAGCAGGCATGAGCAGGACCCCATCCACGGGTTGAGAGCAAGTTGCTGAGCATAGAAATTGAGAAATTCGTCGATGGTCGCATGACCTTCCGGAGCGATTTGCTCTTCGGCACGATTCGAGTTCGGCGCGCTGATTCGGGCTCTTTGCCGCAAGTTGCCCGGGTAAAATGCGAGAGTGGCGTCGAGAGTTTGACCGGGGACGATCGTTTCCGGGAATGACTCTCCTGAGCCTGCGAATTGAAGGATCAAGGCTTCGCGTTTCGACTTCTTCCCCATCAGCCAGGATCGTTGGCTGCGAAAACGTTCCTCCTCTTCCGTCCGTTGACCGAGAACAAACCACTCATCATGAACCTTCTCATCGTGAGCGTCGATTTCCTCCTGCGACGTCGACCACCCGATCAGTTGCCGGACTTCAGATTGCAGATCCGGTGACAATGTGTCGATACGTTCGAATGCATGAATCAGCAGTTTGACTCGCCCCAGATGGGCTGCAATTCGATCAGGCCAATCAGCACCTTGCCCGACAATTTCGGCACAACTCCAAAGACGTGACGCGAGCCCCTTGGCTTGTGAGTCAACCATTCTGCGTGCTGGCTGATCCCAAAACTCGAACGGCTTCGTCTCCAGGCCAGCGAGTCCTTCTCGCATCAAATCATCCAGCCACAGCGAGAGAAACTCGACACCAGTCTGAACTTTCTGGAAACGTTCTTCGGCTCGTTTGGCTTGAGCTTTTCGGTCGACTGGCTTGGGCGGTTTCTTTGCTGTTTCGGCCTGACGAGCAGCTCGCTCCTGACGTTTTTTGATCCAGTCAGACACCCACTCAGGAGGTGACTCAACCTGCGCACAATCAGGGGATTGAGTGAAAACTGTGAGAAGTGCGAGGCTGTGTTTGCAGGGATATTTCCGACTCGGACAACCGCAAGCTGCTCCAAGATTTGCGAGATCAATTTTGACTTGATAACCGCTCCCGCGACCGAAAATTCCCCACAGAGCAGATGGATCAACTCCGATGTGTTGCCACAAAGCAGGAACAGCGATGGCTTTTGCAGCATCAACCGATTTCTGATCCGGGGCGAAGGTCGCGATTTGCTCGAGAGAGATGGGCATTTCAGTCTTCAGGGTCTAATAGCAGGAAGACCATACTGATTCATCCGCTACCGGCAAATCAAGTTTCCCCTCAACCCGATCGGGCGAATCTTTTGACGGATCTTCAAATTTCCGGCCGGATGGTTGTCAACACATCGAGACAAACACTGGCAGGTGTCGCTATATTGTCGCCTCAGCGAGGGACTGCTTAAACTTTGCAGAAGACGTGCTATGAATTCAAAACCTCTGACGATTGCCCAATGGGGAGAAACTCAGATCCAGCCAGGAGAAATTCGGGATCTGGATCTCCGATTTTCTGAGTCTTACAGCGGAATGGGAGTCGCCATTCCGATTCAGGTCCGACGGGGACTCGAACCGGGACCGACAATCTTCGTTTCGGCCGCTGTGCACGGAGACGAGATCAACGGCACCGGAGCCATCCGGCAACTCATCATGGATCGCTCCCTGCAACTCACCCGCGGCGGACTCATTCTGATTCCCGTCGTGAATGTGCTCGGTTTCGAACGCCACTCGAGATACCTGCCCGATCGCCGCGATCTCAATCGATCGTTTCCGGGAAATCCCAAAGGCAGCCTCACGAGCCGATTCGCGAACTTCTTCTTCGAGCAAATCGTCGGACGTTCGGACTTCGGAATCGATTTGCACACAGCTTCGATTCGCAAAACGAACTTTCCGAATGTGCGCGCTGACCTCAGCGACACGCGACTGCGAGAAGTGACCAATGCTTTCGGCTGCACGTTAACAATCAATGAAGGTGGCCCCTCGGGAAGCCTGCGGCGTTCTGCCTGCGAAGCCGATTGTCCCACATTCATTCTCGAAGCGGGAGAAGTCTGGAAGGTGGAGTCGACAGTGACCGAACACGCCGTCCGAGGCATCCGAAACGTTCTGATTTCTAAGGGAATGATCGAAGGAGACATGATTGACCCTCCTTATCGGACTGTCATCGAAAAAACCAAGTGGGTCCGGGCGGAATCGTCCGGATTTCTCGACTTCCACGTCGCTCCTGGTGATATCGTGACCGCGTCGACAGCGATCGCGACGACGTCCAGTCTGTTGGGGAAATCACGCGAAGTGATTGAGTCACCCGAAGATGGTGTCGTGCTGGGGATGACGACCATTCCTGTGGCTTCACCGGGTGAACCGGTTTGTCACCTGGGACTGGTGAACCTCCACGAAAACCAGATTCATGAAGCAGTGGAGAATCTCCCGGCGGACGGTCTGCAGCAGCGAATTCGCGACGATCTCTCGACAAGTATTTCGATTGTTGATCCTGACCCAGTGGATGATGAAGTTCGACCGGAGGATGAAGAGTGAGTGTTGTTGTCTTTGGCTGTCGCGGTCAACTTGGAACGGAATTGTGCGAGCAACTCGGAACGAACGCCGTCGGATTCGGTCATTCTGAAGTCAACATTTCAAATTCGGACGCAGTCGCGGAGTGTCTCGACAGCGTTCGACCATCGGTGGTGATCAACGCAGCTGCCTACAATAAAGTTGATCTGGCGGAAGACGAACCGGAAGTCGCTTACCACGGAAACGCAATCGGACCACGTGTTCTGGCGATCGAATGCGCAGCCCGAAACCTCCCGTTCGTGCATGTGAGCAGTGACTACGTTTTCGGCGGACGAACAGAATCGAAAGCCTGGACGGAAGAAGATCTCCCGTTTCCGAATAGTGCGTATTCGACAAGCAAACTGGCCGGCGAATTCTTCGTGCGTTCGCTTTGTCCGAAACACTTCGTTGTTCGGACGTGCGGTCTGTACGGAAAAGCAGCCCGGGCTGGAGCGGGGAAGGGCAATTTTGTGGAGACGATGCTTCGTCTCGGTCAGGAACGTGAAGAGTTGCGCGTCGTCGTTGATCAAAACTGCACGCCGACTTCAGCAGCTGACCTTGCAAGCTGGATCATCGCTCTTTCTGAAACCAGCAACTACGGTCTTTATCACGGGACTAACTCCGGAGCGACGACGTGGGCTGATTTCGCCACGGAGATCTTTTCGTTTTACGGGCTCTCGACGAAAGTGATTCCGATTCCTTCGTCGGAATATCCTACCAAAGCTGCACGACCTCATCAGAGCATTCTCAACAGCCACGCTCTCTCACAAGCGATCGGTCAGGAACTCCGACCGTGGCAGACCGCTCTCGCAGATTATCTGGAAGTCCGCAAACTCGAACTCGCTTCTGCCTGAGTTCCGGGAACTCGTGGACGTCGTCCAGCAGTGCGTGACAGCTTCTTCACGCATGATAAAGAAACTTAATTGAATTACGTGAGTTCTCATTGATGTGATGCCGGTTTGCGCCGACAATCGAGAAGAGAGAGGCTCGCCTCTGGATGGCAGCACTTGCGGTCTCTTCTCTCGAAGTTTGCGGAACCTCATTCAATGTGCGATAGCGGTCGAGCAATGATCGCTGCACATTTGATAGCTCCGACCAGACATCTTGCTATAGATGGTCCGGTCACGGAACGGAAAGAATCTCAATGAAGCCTCGACGTATTCATTCGAAAAACTTGTTGATAGCAATCACGCTGTCAGCGATTTGTTTTCCCAGCATCGGATTGGGAGAAACACTGGAGTTGGCGAAGTGGAAATACAATTTCCGCAAACCACGAAACCGCTGGATGCAACCAGATTTTGACGACTCTCGCTGGATGGAAGGTTTCGGAGGATTCGGAACGCGAGAGACACCGGGCCAAAGAGTTTCGACCAGTTGGAATGGCAACGACATCTGGATGAGAAGATCATTCACGCTGCCTGAGGTTCCCGCTCGGCCAGCACTGTTAGTTCACCACGATGAAGATGCTGAAGTCTTCATCAACGGAAAAAAAGTTGCGGACTTAGACGGATACATCACTGAGTATCAGGTCGTTGAACTGGACGATGCAGCGAAGAAGGCATTGAAAGCGGGAGAAAACTTCCTTGCGGTTCACTGCCATCAGACCGGCGGAGGCCAGTACATCGACGTGCATGTGATTGATGCCGACAACGTTCCCGAACTCCCCGAACCAGCCCGCGAAACGAAACCGTTTCAGACGGAATTGATCACCAGCTGGGGAGTGGAAGTCACTCCGGAAAACGCTTGGACCGAATACCCTCGTCCAGCTCTCGTTCGAGATGAATGGCAAAACCTGAACGGCAATTGGAACTACGCCATCACTCCGAAGTCACAACGGAAAGCTCCTGAAAAATGGGATGGTGAGATTCTGGTTCCGTTCCCGCTCGAGTCGAAGCTTTCAGGTGTTCAGCGTCTGCTGGCCTCGGATGAGGCACTTTGGTATCAGCGTTCAGTGACTATCGAAAAGACAGAAGATGTTCGAACTCTTCTGAACTTCGAAGCAGTCGATTACCACTGCGAAGTCTGGTTGAACGGGACCCATGTTGGTGAACACACTGGCGGAAACGTTCCGTTTTCGATCGATGCGACCGATGCTGCCAAGGTTGGCAAAAACGTTCTCGTTGTCCGTGTTGAAGATGCGACCGAAGAATGGCAGTTGCGCGGAAAACAAGTGCTCAATCCACGCGGCATCTGGTACACACAAGTCTCCGGAATCTGGCAGACAGTCTGGGTCGAACAAGTTCCGAAGGCATACATCGCCGATCTGAAAATCCGAACCGATGCAGAGACCGGAACGGTCAGCCTGAAGCCTGTCATCGAGGGAAGTTCCGGAGACAGCAACCAGATCGAAGTTATCGTTCGCGACGGCGGAACCGAAATTCTTCGTGAGTCAGGGACAGCTGAGACTCTCGAGTTGACGATCCCAGATGCAAAACTGTGGTCTCCTTCATCACCTCATCTGTACGACCTGATTGTGAATTTGAAGTCTCAGGATGGCACTCTGCTCGATTCAGTCGAATCGTACACGGGCGTTCGAACGGTCGGGAAGATTCGCGATGCTGACGGCCACTGGCGATTGACACTCAATGGCGAAGTCATTTTTCACTGGGGGACCCTCGATCAGGGATGGTGGCCGGATGGGCTGCTGACTCCTCCCAGCGACGAAGCAATGTTGTTCGACATTGAATACCTCCGTGATGCCGGGTTCAACATGATCCGTAAGCACATCAAAGTTGAGCCACGTCGTTACTACACCTACTGTGATCAGATGGGCATGCTCGTCTGGCAGGACCAGGTCAGCGGAGGGCAGAATCCTCCCTGGACGCGCCTCGAGCCTGAGCCGAATGACGCCGAATGGCCGGAAGAACAACATGAGCAATTCATGGTCGAGTTCGAAGAGATGGTCAGCGCACTCGAATCTCACCCGTCAATTGTGGTCTGGACTCCGTTCAACGAAGCATGGGGTCAGCATCGCACCGTTGAGGTGGGAGAGTGGATCGCCGAACGTGATCCAACTCGCACAATCAACATCGCCAGCGGTGGAAACTTCTGGCCGGTCGGTGACATTGTCGATGCACATGCTTACCCCCATCCAAGCTTCCCATTCGAGCCTGATCGGGATGCGAATTTCGTGATGGTCATGGGAGAGTTCGGCGGCCACGGTTATCCGATTCGTGAACATCTCTGGGATGCCTCACGACGCAATTGGGGCTACGGAGGTCTTCCGGAAAACAAAGAGGAGTACCGAGCACGGTATCTTGAATCGATCCGATTGCTCACCGAATTGAAAGAGCAGGGGATTGCTGCCGGGGTCTATACGCAAACGACCGACGTCGAAGGCGAGATCAATGGCCTGATCACCTATGACCGCAAAGTGATCAAAATTCCCGCTCAGGAACTCAAGAAAATTCACGAACCTCTGCTCGACGATGCTTCAGAAGAGTAATATTCATTGGTCTTTCTGAGCGTCGACTGAATATGAAGCGGAACCACGTCGATTGAGATGGGTTCCGCTTCTTTTCTTTGCACTGATACGCATTCGCATTCTTTTCGACCGAGTTGGTGAGCGTCTGCCGAGCGAAATTCTTTCGGTGTTGATCAGATGCAACACGTCTGAAAAATCCATTCAGTGCTGTCAAAATGCGAAAAAGGAACGTCACGCACATCACTGCGCTCGTTCGCGAGCCACTCTTCAGCAGTTGATTCTCAGAAGGATCAACGTATCGTAATGTGTGAGGTGAGCTATTCTTTCAGCATGGACTGAATTTCTCTCTGACTGAAGAGATCAAGATGCACGAACGCTTTCGACGACTTCGACGACGACTCATTTGCTACTTGGCGTGTTTGTCGGGAGTTCTGCTACTGGCCAGTCAGTGCGTCGAAGCGGCCCCTCCTCGAAAAAAGAAGGCCAACCCGGCAAACCGGTTGCCCGCCCTCAAAGAGTCAGAGGACAAGCTGAAATTTCTGGAACAGATCCGCTCCAGTTTTCCGACGGTCAGAAGCCGACGGACCTCAACATATGGTTCCTCTGATCTCGATGAACAGCTTGAGAAATACATCTCTCGAGAAACGAGAACGCCACTTGCACCGATCGTCGACGATGCGACTTTCGTGCGACGTGTTTACCTCGACGTCGCTGGACGATTTCCGACTTCTGACGAAATACAACAATTCGTTTCGAGCTCTGCACCGGACAAACGTTCGGTTCTCATTGATGAACTTCTTGAGACCGAAGAGTTTGCCCGCAAGTTGGCCCGGTACTGGCGAACGGTCGTCTTCTCCGAATCAAACGCGAATCGCAATTCCGTCAATCCTCAGGCATTTGAAGACTGGCTGTTCGAAGAGTTTGATGCCGATTCCGGTTGGGATCGGATGGTGGGCGAGATGGTCTCCGCGACCCCGCAACGTAAGAAAGATACGAAGCCCCAAGACAATGGCTGGCATCAGGATCACGGACCCAACAATTTCGTGCTTGCGAATGAGCGGAAGCCGGAGTTGATTGCCTCTGCGACGGCGAGGTTGTTTATGGGAATCAGCATCGGCTGCGCTGAGTGTCACGATCATCCTTTCGACAAGTGGAAGCGAGAGCAATTCCATGAGATGGCAGCGTTCTTTTCCCCCGGTCGGTACTACATGACCGACCAGTACGATCCCACGAAAAAGTCTGTCGTCGAAGCGAAGTTTCTTCTCGGTGAGAAGCCACCGAAAGTGCTGAAGCCGGATCAACGTCGCGTCGCGGGAGCTGCGTATCTCATCTATAACCCGGACAACTACTGGTTCGCACGAGCGTTCGTGAACCGCGTCTGGAACGAATTGCTAGGCGACGGGTTTTACTCCGTGGACAGCCTGGGGCCGGACAAAGAGGTGATGCATCAACTGGTGGTGAACCGCTTGGCTGCGTCATTCCGGTACGAAGAGTTCAAGCCGAAATGGCTCTATCGAACCATTCTCAACTCACGAGCGTATCAGCGTGAGACACGCACGGTTGAACGCCCAGAGGACTTGTTCACAGCGGTCCGTCCGGCACGGCTGAGGCCCTATGAAATCTCAGACAACGTGGAACAACTCGTGGGAGAAAACAAAGGGCTTTCGAATGCGATCAATCGTACGTTTGAACAAGACCCGTCCATTCCCCAGCGTGACCTGGAAGGCAGCATTCAGCAGGCTCTCCTGATGATGAACAACGGGACGCTGAACAACAAACTCATCAACAGCCCTCTCAAAAAGCAGTTGATGAAAATTCAAGACTCGAAAGCGCTGGTGACCGAGGCCTTCGTGAGCATCCTTGCTCGTGAGCCGACCGATGAGGAACTGTCTCGGTATCAGGAGTACCTCAAGGCTTCCAATAAGCGAAACGAAGCGGTCGATGACATTCTGTGGGTGCTTGTGAACTCTTCAGAATTCATCACGAAACGCTGACGAATAGTATTCCACTGAGAGCCAGAGTTCGCCATCGCATCAAACAATTGAATCGTCCTCGCTGAGAGAAACGTAAGACCTGATATGAATAACAACCTGTTGCACGTCAATCTGAATGCCGGTGGCGACATCACACGCCGAAACCTGCTCCGCCTCGCTGGGGGCGGCTTTGCATCTCTCGCAGGCGCCGGATTCTTAAAGTCGCTTGGAGTTAATGCCGAGGAACTCAAACGTCAGGGACGGTCATGCATCATGGTCTTTCTGAACGGTGCCCCCAGTCAGATGGAGACATGGGACCCGAAGCCCGGTCATGAGAATGGTGGACCGACTAAGACGATTCAAACAGCCCAGCCGGGAGTTGAATTCGCGGAATACTGGCCGAAGCTCGCAAAGTTGGCGGGAGAGTTTTCCGTCATTCGAAGCATGAAAGGTAAAGAAGCCGCCCACGAACGTGGTCGTTTTCACCTGCGTACCGGTCATCGCTTGCTCGGACCGACTCGTTTCCCCCACTTTGGTTCTCTGGTGGCTCACAAACTCGGCGACCCGGAATCCGACATTCCGAACTTTGTGAGTCTGGGGAATACCGTCAGCTCCGGATTCTTAGGAGTGGAAGTCGCTCCGTTCATCGTGGATCAGGCAGGGCAACTTCCCGCGAATGTGAAGGCCATGCAGACCGGACCAAGGCAACAGCGACGAATGGAATTGCTATCGCTTCAAGATCAGGATCTCGGAACTTCCGGAGCGAAGCGTATTGCGCATGAACATCAGGAGTTGTACCGCAAAGCATCGAAGCTGATGACGTCATCCCGGCTAAACGCATTCACATTGGCAGGAGAGTCGGACAAAACAAAGCAGTCTTACGGAAATCACGCCTTCGGAAAAAGTTGTCTTGTGGCTCGTCGATTGGTTGAATCGGGTGTTCCATTTGTGGAAGTTCAGCGAGGTGGTTGGGACATGCACCAGAGTCTTTGGCAGAATATTCCAAAGACAGCAGGAGAAGTTGACCAAGGGGTGTCGGCGCTTTGGGAAGACCTGAGAGACCGTGGGCTTTTGGAGAAGACACTGGTCGTTTGCCTCGGCGAATTTGGCCGGACTCCCAAAATCAATCAGAAGACTCCAGCTGTCGGTCGCGACCACTGGGCAAAGAACTTCAATCTTTTGATTGGTGGTTCATCAATTCGCGGAGGCGTGTGTGTTGGTCAAACCAGCCCGGATGGCCTCGACATCACTGACCGTCCCGTCAGCGTCGAAGATCTGTTCGCGACGCTGTGTACGGCGATGGACATGGATCCGTATGAAGAGCTGATTACCCCCGAAGGTCGACCGCTCCAGATCGTCAGCGAGGGATTCGAAGTCTCGGAAATCCTTTCATAGTCGACAGTTTTGTCGGCTTCTGAACGAGATTCCTGTTTTATTGAAACCGGGAAACTTTTGCTCAGTTATTGACTTTTCCGGGGTTCTACACTCTAATTTCATTGTGGACATTCTCTGTCGTTGAGGGGTCAACGACGGGATTTTCGACAGCAAGTCTTTCAGGCCACTTGGTTTGAGAACAACTTTCCGTCAATGTCGACAACAAGAAATCAACATCCACAGCGGTCGAGGGGTCGAACGCTGTGAAAGTCTGCTCAGAAGAGCGTTGTTCTCCGAAGAGCTCGTGGATTTTTAGCGATATTGGGACAAGCGACAGTGGGATTTCGTCGCTTCCTCCAGCAACTGGTACGCAGATTCCTCGAATCTCGCAAACAATCTTCGAATGATTGAAGTTGTGAGAGTTACGGATTTCGGGTCTGCGTGACTCATCGCGGCGGTATATGCATTCCGATACATAGATCAGGAAGATGGTCGGATTGTGTTCCGTCGGGAACAAGAGGTCGAGCTATGATGGCTGGCAAGAAAACACCTGGCGTCGTCATTACCGGCGTCGGTGTCGTTTCACCGGTCGGTATTGGAAATGAACGGTTCTGGAGCAATCTAGTAGCCGGGCGTTCAGGTATTGGTCTATTGCGATCGGTTCCCTCTGAGAGCCTTCCGTGCAAGCTCGCTGCTGAAATTCACGATTTTGACCCGCTCGAATATGTCTATCAGAAGAAATTTCTGAAAGTCATGTCACGGGACATTCAGCTGGGCGTTTCCGCTGCATCTTTGGCAATGAAAGACGCCGGGCTGGGCAACGGACAAATGGATCCCGAGCGCCTCGGAGTTGAATTCGGGGCCGGGCATATCTCATTCACGCCAGACGAATTGGCTGAAGCCGCTCGCGACTTTGGAGATCCCACCAATCGCAAAGGGTACACCCGCTGGGGTGAAGACTCGCTCGGAAAAATCGCGCCACTTTGGATGCTGCGACAACTTCCGAACATGCCTGCCTGCCATGTTGCCATCGAGCACGAAGCAGCTGGACCGAACAATACGATCACAAGTGCAGATTCTTCGATGATTCTCGCACTTCAAGAAGCTGTGCGTTGTATCAATCGTGGTCATGCTGACGCGATGATCGTCGGAGCTTGCAGCTCGAATATTCATCCGGTGGATATCGCACGAATCAGCCTGTATGACAATTTGTCTCGACAGGTCGATCCCGAAACCGCTTGCCGCCCATTCGATCTCGATCGAGATGGAACAATTGTCGGTGAAGGGGCTGGAGTTGTCGTCGTGGAACGATACAGCCACGCGATTGCTCGCGGAGCCGACGTCTATTGTGAAGTTCTTGGTGTCGGGGCTGGCTGTGACGGTCGCGGATACGAAAACGGATCAGGTGGACGTGGCTTAAGTAACGCAATGACCGCTGCTTTGAAGCGATCTGAGATTTCACCAAGTGAGATCGGTCACATCAACGCACACGGCAAAAGCACGCTTCGAGACGATTTTGTCGAAGCCAAAGCCTATCACCGAACTCTGGGTGATGAGGGTGGTCGAATTCCTGTCACTGCTTTGAAGAGTTACTTCGGAAACTTCGAAGCGGGTTCGGGAGCAGTCGAACTCGTCGGCAGTATTCTCGCCATGAAGCACGGCGAAGTGCCTGCGACTCTCAACTACAAGCATCCAGATCCGAACTGCCGATTGAATGTCGTGCGGGAGCCGCAACGCCTCCGCTCTTCTGTCGCCATGAGTGTGAATCGCACTTCAATGGGACAAAGTGCAGCAGCCATTCTGCGAGCAGTTTAACGACGGCAATTGCGACCAGGAATAATGGGATTTCTTTAGCTGGTCATTCACTGTCGTCGTCACCGTTTCATTCTTTCTTCATTGTCTCAAGATCTCTCCAAAGTTGGATTGAGAGCCCTTCATTGCATGACGATGAGTCGTTGTTTCAACGAAAGGCTTCTTTCGGTTGCTGTCGAAAGAGAATCTCTTCAGAATCAGCTGAGCTGGACAAATTTCACGCTTACGTAGCAATCGCCCAAGCTCGAATCATTTGATGCGAGCCGCCTTTCATAGTGCGAAGTGCCCGCGCAACTAGGTGGAAAGTGTCTTAGCGTTCCCAGGCATCACGAGGCATGGCTGGGACAGGTTTTCGTTGCAATCCAAGACTTGGCTGATTGAAGAATCAATGGTTGACCCATTTCCGGAATCCTGGTCGCGCTCGCAAATTGAGAACAACCAGTCGGAGCGTCTGCGTGCATTGGTGAAGTTGGTTTCCGAGACGAACCCGTTTTGGAAAGAGCGTTGGAAACGTGCTGGCTTTGACCCCTCTTCATTTTCCGGGCTGGAAGATCTCTCGCGGATTCCGCTGCTGACCAAGCAGGAGTTGGTCGACGATCAAAACAGTAACCTCCCTTACGGTCGCAATCTGACTTTTCCAGTCACCGACTACTCGCGATTGCATCAGACCTCCGGAACAACTGGCAAGCCGATGCGCTGGCTCGACACGCCGGAGAGTTGGAACTGGTTCATGGAGTGTTGGTCGCAAATCTATCGATTGATCGGTGTCACTTCCGAAGATGTCTTTGCGTTTCCGTTTTCGTTTGGTCCATTCATCGGGTTCTGGGCAGCGTTTGAAGGTGCGCAGCGGCTGGGAAATCTCTCGCTGACAATGGGAGGGATGACCAGTGAAGCCCGGCTGAACATGATTCTCGAATTGGAAGCGACAGTCATTTGTTGTACGCCGACGTACGCACTGCGGTTGACCGAAGTCGCTGAGGCGCGGCAGCTTCCGATTTCCGAATCTTCGGTTCGATTGATCGTTGTGGCTGGCGAACCGGGCGGGGCGATTCCAGCGATTCGCAACCGAATTTCATCAGCATGGAATGCCCGCGTCATCGATCACTGGGGAATGACAGACATCGGTTCACTCGGAATTGAACCGATTGATCGTCCCGGCCAACTTGTGATCCTCGAAAGCGAATGCATCGCTGAGATACTCGATCCGGAAACGCTCAATCCCGTGGAGCCTGGGGAACTGGGCGAACTCATTCTCACGAATCTGGGCCGCACAGGGCAGCCGGTCATTCGTTATCGAACCGGGGACCTCGTGAAACAGTGCAAAGAAGTCCCCGAAAGTGGATGCCAATTCCTTTCTCTCGACGGAGGAATTCTCGGCCGGGCTGACGACATGGTGACGATTCGTGGAAACAATGTCTTTCCGTCGAGTCTGGATGCCATTCTTCGTGAGATCCCCGGTGTCGCTGAGTACATGATCCGCGTCGTGACCCACCGATCGATGCCACATATGAAGGTCGAAATTGAACCCGTTGTTGAACAAGCTGACGAGGGCTCTGTTCGCAAACTCACGACACTCGTTCAGCAGCGGATCAAGGATCGCCTCAATTTTCAGGCCGAAGTCGTTCCAGTCGGTGTTAACGAACTGCCGCGGTTCGAACTCAAAGGGCGTCGATTTCACCGGGAGAGTTAGAACGTCTTCTCGCTTGCTGAAGGCTCATTCGATTGGACATCGTTGATAGAATGTCACGTATTGCTGAGGGAGAATTCGCTTCGTTGACTGATCGAACAACGATCCGTTTCGGGAATGAATAGAACTCTCAATCTCGGTTTGTGTTTGATTCGATGAATGCTCGCGAACTCGCTACGATCTGGAGAAGCGAACACTTCTCTATTGCTGACTGACGAATCAACGAACATTGGAGTAGATCATGGCGAGTGACTGGCGCGGCGTTCTTCCTGCAGCGACAACACAGTTTCACGATGACGAGTCACTCAACATCCCGCAGACGATGAAGCATGTGATGCACATGATTGATCAAGGGGTACATGGCATGATCATGCTGGGAACAGTGGGTGAAAACTGTTCGCTCGAGTACTCCGAAAAGCTTGAGGTTTTGCGAGCGACCGTTGAGGCGGTCGGCGGAAAGGTTCCGGTTCTCACCGGTGTTGCAGAGTGCACGACATCGCTGGCGCAGCGGTTCGCCGAAGATGCTGCCAAGATTGGTGTCGATGGGCTGATGGTCCTGCCGGCGATGGTCTATAAGTCCGCTCCGGAGGAGACGATGACGCACTTTCGTTCTGTTGCGAAGGCGACGGACCTCCCGATTATGGTCTACAACAACCCTGTTTCATACGGCGTCGACATCACTCCGGAGATGTTTTTGGAGCTGGCCGATGAGCCCAAACTTGTGGCCATCAAAGAGTCGTCCGAGAATGTTCGTCGCATCACCGATTTGATCAATCTGTGCGGTGATCGATATACGCTCCTGTGCGGTGTTGACGATCTTGTGCTCGAATCGATTGTGCTCGGAGCGGAAGGTTGGATCTCCGGTTTGGTGAATGCTTTCCCTGCTGAGAATCGATTGCTTTGGGATCTTGCGACTTCTGGGGACTACGAACGAGCTGTTGAAGTCTATCGCTGGTACACTCCGCTGCTTCATTTAGATACTCACCCGAAACTCGTTCAATACATCAAGCTTGCAGTGCAAGAATGCGGACTTGGTTCGGAGAAGACACGTGCTCCACGCCTTGCATTGACCGGACAGGAACGCGAACAAATCCTTGAAGTGATTCGCACCGGAATCGCGAATCGACCGTCGTTGGATCGCTGAGGTCCTCGATTGACTCGATAGAGGCTTGTTCGTCCGTGCTCATCTGCAAGCGGAGTTCTTTATGGCTTTTCGGATTCCATTCGTCGTCGAATGTGGAAGACTCACTCGAACGGTTCTTCAGACTTGTCTTCTGATCCTTCTGGGCAACACGTGCGTCGCAGCAGAGACAGCATCATCGCCAGCGACGAACTTTGTGGTGATCATGGCTGATGATCTCGGGTATGCAGATGTCAGTTGTTTTGGGGCGACCTCCTACGAGACGCCTCATCTGGACCGAATGGCAGCCGAAGGGATGATGCTGACTGATTTCCATTCTAACGGTCCCGTCTGCAGTCCAACGCGAGCGGCCTTGCTGACCGGACGGTACCAACAGCGGGCCGGTATGGAAGAAGTGGTCTTTGCTGACCCGAAGCAGAACAGGCACCACGGGCTTCAGACTTCCGAAACGACATTTGCCGAAGTGCTTAAGAAGCTGGGATACACCACCGGCGTTATTGGAAAATGGCACCTGGGATACGAGAAGCAGTACAACCCGGTGCATCACGGTTTTGATGATTTCTGGGGGTACGTGAGTGGGAATGTCTGCTACCAGTCACACCTGGATCGGATGGGGATTGACGACTGGTGGCACAATGCTCAGCGAGTCAACGAAGAGGGATACACGACACATTTAGTCACTCAACATGCAGTCGACTTCATCGTCGATCATCAGGACGAACCGTTCTGCCTGTATGTTGCTCACGAGTGCGTGCACTCTCCCTTTCAAGGGCCGAATGACCCTGCAGTGCGTGTTCGCGGGCGAGTTGGTGATCTGGCTGACGCCAAAGTTAAAGACGTGGGGCGAGCCTATCAGGAGATGATTGTTGAGATGGATCGAGGCATCGGACAGATTGTTGAGACTCTCAAAAGTTGCAAACTCGATGGCCAGACGCTTGTCCTCTTCTTCTCCGATAATGGGGCAACGAAGGAAGGCTCGAACGCTCCGTGGAGCGGATACAAAGGGAGTTTGTGGGAAGGGGGACATCGTGTCCCGTTTGTGGCATGGCAACCGGGAAAGGTTTTGCCGGGGACGACATCCGCATCCCCCGCATTGACGATGGACATTCTGCCGACACTCGTCGAGATTGCTGGCGGCGAGCGTTTCGCTTCTGCCGATGGCCAAAGTCTTGCATCAGTATTGTACGAGCAGAAAGAGCTCCCGGATCGATTGCTACACTGGCAGTATCGAAAAAGCTGGGCAGTTCGAGATGGAAGCTGGAAGTTGCTCTCCGATCGAAATGGAGCTGACGTGAGGCTGTTCAACCTCGAGGAAGATCCTCAGGAGGAAGTCGATCTGTCAGAAGCCGAGCCAAAGATTTTCAAGCGATTGAAGCAGGCGCACGCTGACTGGAGCGTCGATGTCACCACCGGAGCAACTGTTCAACCTGCAGCAAGCGAGAATTGATTGAGCAAAAACGACTCAATTCGATGAACTGCCAATCAGTTGTTCGTGTTACTGGTCAGAACAAGTTAATCACTTCCATGGTTCAGCTTCTTCAGTCGGTCCATTACGATCCTCTACTGAAGAGGTTCGCTGAGAAATGCGAAGTCTTCATCGTCAGACTGCTCCATCGTAGGACGTCTTTTCAGGGTAGCTGTCCGCCACATCATTGATACCAACGACTTTCAAATGTCGTTTAGATACGAAAACGATTCATGATTGAAATTAACGATGCGTTAACTCCGCAAGACCTTCTTCCGGGCATTCAACGAATGTGGCAGTCCTCGGCGGAGAAGATTCTCTCCATCGAGCAAACGTGTGGACCGGAAGTCGGCTCGCCCGTCTTCACTGTGGAAGGGAATTACACAGCCCAGGGTTGGACCGAGTGGACTCAAGGGTTTCAATTCGGTTCAGCGATCCTCCAGTTTGATGCCACTGATGACGAGCAGTTTCTGGAGATTGGAAGAACAAAAACGCAGCAGTTAATGGCTCCTCACATCAGCCATATTGGAGTCCACGATCACGGATTCAATAACGTCAGCACTTATGGAGCACTGCGGAGGTTGATGCTTGAGGGCCGCATCGCGTTCCAGGAATCGGAGTTGGCAGGCTACGAATTGGCACTCAAGGTCAGCGGTGCTGTACAAGCTGCCCGCTGGAGCGAAACCTTTGACGGCGATGGGTACATCTACTCGTTCAACGGCCCGCAATCACTGTTCTGCGATACAATTCGGTCGCTCCGATCACTCGCTCTGGCACATCATCTGAAGCATCGTTTGATGGGGGAAAATGATGAAGCGATTTCTCTCCTTGATCGATTGATTCAGCACGCCCGAACGACGTCGCGATCCAATGTGTTCTATGGCGAAGGACGCGACATCTACGACGTTCGTGGTCGTGTCGCTCACGAAAGTCTGTTCAACATCAACGACGGGCGCCTGCGATGTCCGAGTACGCAGCAGGGCTACAGTCCCTTCACAACTTGGACTCGCGGAGCTGCCTGGATCATCGCAGGTTATCCCGAGCAATTGGAGTTTCTGGCTCAGATCCCAGATGAGGAACTTGAGGTGTTTGGAGGCCGCGAGCAGATTGAAGAGTTCATGACACATGCTGCGATGGCTGCGTGCGACTATTACATCTCAGAGAGTCCAATCGACGGGATTCCGTATTGGGATACTGGTGCTCCCGGGTTGGAGAACTTGGGCGACTATCGTAATGAGAAAGCAGACCCGTTCAACGACTTTGAGCCGGTCGACAGTTCCGCAGCTGCGATTGCAGCTCAAGGATTTCTGCGTCTCGGAAACTGGCTGAAGACACAATCGAGTCCCGATGCAGATCGCTACTCACAAGCTGGATTGACGATTCTCTTCAACCTGCTGGAAGAGCCTTATCTAAGTTTCGATCCGGCGCATCAGGGGTTGCTTCTGCATTCGATTTATCATCGACCACGTGGCTGGGACTACATTCCTGAGGGACGGCTTGTCCCGTGTGGCGAATCGTGTATGTGGGGCGATTATCACTTGCGTGAAGCTGCACTCATGGTCCAGCGAATGGCACTCGGTCAACCGTACTACACGTTCTTTGGTCCGACAGAAGATGCGTCAGCAGGAGCATGATTGGTCGCCATCTGAGTGAACTTGATACGCCCGCTCTTTGCATCGATCTCGACGTGCTCGACGAAAACGTTCGTGCCATGTCGACTGAGATTCACGATGCAGGAAAAGCGTGGCGACCGCATGCGAAGTGTCACAAGGTTCCGGAGATCGCGCTCCAAGAACTCGCTGCTGGAGCGATTGGCGTGACGGCAGCGAAGTCGTCGGAAGCAGAGACTTTCGTCGAGAACCAAATTCCCGATGTCTTGATCGCGAACTTGATCGTCGGAGAGCAAAAGCTCGAGCGCATCGTGCGCATTTGTCGCGATGGAGATCCCATCGTCACCTGCGATCACTTCGTGCAGGCGGAAGCACTCTCCGATGTCTGTCGCCAGTCGGGAGTTATTTGTCGCGTCATTGTTGAACTCGACATCGGAATGAACCGCGTCGGAGTTCGTCCCGGTCCTGACGCCGATCAACTGGTTCGCGGAATTGATCGATTGCCGGGAGTTCGGCTCGTGGGGATCATGGGCTATGAAGGTCATCTGTTGACCGAACCAGATCCTAAGCGCAAGCGAAATCGCATCGGGATTGCGATGTCCTTGCTCGAACGTCAGCGCGACCGAATGATCCGCGACGGAATGTGCTGCGACATCGTCTCCGCTGGCGGGACTGGTTCCTATCAGGTGACAGCCCATTTGCCTGCTGTGACAGAGATTCAGGCAGGTGGCGGAATCTTCGGTGATCCGTTTTATTCAGAGATGTGTGGAGTCACCGGGCTGAAGCCAGCTTTGGGAGTCGTGGCGACAGTGGTTAGCCGACCGAGCCTGATGCAAGCGGTGCTGGACATTGGCCGTAAGTCCATGCACTCCGAGATCTATCCGCCGCGAATTTCGAAGTTGGCAAACGGAAAGGAGTTGACCGACGCATCGATCAACTCCTTCAGTGCGGAACATACGGTGGTTGAGCTTGGCCCAGAGTCCAGAAATCTGATCATTGGGGACAAGGTAGTTGTCGTCCCCGGTTACAGCGACTTGACGACTCTGCTCTACGACCGATTCTACGGGTTGCGGGACAATTCAGTTGAGCGAATCCTGCCAATCGTTGGTCGAGGAAAGATTCAGTAGACAGCTTTCTGAGAAGGTCGTCCCGAACTCGCATGAACTTGCTGAGTCTATTGTTCACGCGAGTCTTCGGGAGTACGACTTGATTGCAGCGACGGCTTCTAAGCAGTGCTTACCAGAGGATCTCGAGTCCGAGACGACCACCGTGAGCAATGACTGATCCATCGTTCTCGACACTGTAGCGGCGATTTCCGAGCAAGTTTGTCGAGAGACCGTTGATCTGATCTGGTCCCAGAGCGACACCTGACAGGAAGAGTGCTTCGTAACCGGTCACCAGGTTGATGTAGTCGGTCAGAGAGACAGTCGCGGTGAAGCCAAGGTTTCCAGCGAAGGCAGCCCCGATTTCACTGTCAGAGAGTCGACGACGGTAAGCGGCGTTTCCGTTTCCGGTGGCGACGACGGTTTCACCGACGCTACCATGCATGTTGTTGTGGAAGATACCAGCTTTGCCGTAGCCTTCGATCGTGACCCAGTCGCCGTCGAAGAGTCGACCTGCGAATGTTGCCTGAGCACCATCCAGTTCGTTCGAAGCATCTCCGCGTACTTGATAGAGAATCGAATCAGGTCCGGCTGGTGTTGCGAATCCGTCGAGTGAACCCGCCACGATTGGATCGAAGCCAACGGCAGCCAGCGATGAACCAGCAAGCTGATCGTTCGGCTGTCCGCCAACAGGTGTTCCATCAGCAGCATCGACTGCGTCGAAGAAACCGCCCAAGGTCACTCCGCTCATCTCGTCGAGTTCAATGTGACGGTAACCCACGGATGCACGCCAGCGTCGACACTCACGGTTGGTTCCGATATTCAATTCGAAGTCGGAGTAGTTCGATTCCGAGAACGATGTCCAACGTGGTGAATAGCCTGCATCCATCGGATCCGTGGCTCTCAGAAACTCTGTTTCGTCGATTTCGGCTCCGACCAGAGTGGCGGCCTGACTGAGACCCAATGCTCGGTTCAGCGAGTTGCCACCAGCAGGGAAGAATCCGCCTCCGGCAGTGTCGTCGAAGAGGACGTCGCCGTTGAAAGTTCCGGAGTCGCTGGATTCCCAGGTATCCAGTTGAGTCCATGAAGAGTCGATGTCGACACATCCCAGTTGACCACCGAGAATGAGTCGGTAACCGGATGAGAAGTCGTAGTCGCTATTTCCAAGACCGAGTGATTCTGGTCCAGCGACGATGTTTCCGTCTCCATCGTTGTCGCGATCCATAAAGACCCAGTCCGCTTCGAAGAACATTTGAGCGTGACTGATCTGGCAGAATGACAGCACTCCAGTTGCGGTCAGGATTGCCAAGAATGTCTTCTTAAACATTGCAGTTCCCCCCTCGTCGCTGCATAGGAATTCAGTAGGTATCGGTGTCTGGCACCGTCCCGCTGATTTCTTCATCGGCATCTCTGCGTCTCAACACGAATGTTTGGGCTGTACTGGTCACCCGTTCGTGCGAAATTTGAGAATGATTCCGGTTATGAAACTTAGGTAATGTGGGAAAAGACGCTTTTCGAGCGGAATTCGCGGAGCGGGGAATGGCAATCGACACGATGGAGATCGACGCGTCTGTTTGATACAACACGCACTCGTGTCACCAACTGTACGCTGCGCTGCCTGCGTTTGGGGCTCGATTATTGATACAAGTGCTTATTCAGAAAAGCTTAGCGTTGAAAGGTGTCCCCATGAGTATTCCCGTTCTTGCAGTCCATGGACGACAAATCCTCGATAGTCGTGGAAACCCGACAGTTGAAGTTGAGGTCACGCTGGACGACGGAGCCGTCGGTCGAGCTGCTGTTCCCAGTGGAGCGAGCACAGGAGCACACGAAGCGTGTGAACTTCGCGATGGTGACAAAGATGTCTACCTCGGAAAAGGGGTCATCAAAGCTGTTGAGAACGTCAACGAAGAGCTGGACGACCTGCTGACCGGTCTCGACGCATTCGATCAGGCAGCGATTGATCAAGCCATGATCGCCGCCGACGGAACACCAAACAAAGCTCGACTCGGGGCCAACGCGATTCTCGCTTGTTCCATGGCGACAGCTCACGCGGCTGCCAATTCCTGCGGACTTCCACTGTTCCGCTACCTTGGTGGTGCTGGTGCTTGCCGCCTGCCTGCTCCCATGATGAACATCATCAATGGTGGAGCCCACGCGAACAACGGAATCGATCTTCAAGAATTCATGGTGATGCCACTCGGGTTCGATTCCTTCAGCGACGCACTTCGCTGCGGAACCGAAGTTTTTCACAGCTTGAAGAAAGTGTTGCACGACAAAGGAATGAGCACCGCTGTCGGAGATGAAGGTGGATTCGCTCCTGATCTTCCGAACAGCGACGAGGCCATCGAAGTCGTTTTGACAGCAATTGAGAAAGCAGGGTACAAGCCCGGGGAACAGGTCAAAATCGCATTGGACTGTGCTGCGTCCGAGTGCTACGACGAGAAGAAGAAACTCTACACCGTCGAAGGTCGTGAACTCGACTCCGCCGGCATGGTCGAACTTCTTTCCAGTTGGGTCGACAAGTATCCAATCTGCTCGATCGAAGACGGCCTCTTCGAAGACGATTGGGAAGGCTGGAAGATTCTGACAGACAGCATTGGCGACAAATGCCAGCTGGTTGGTGATGACCTCTTCGTGACCAACTCAGAACGACTCGCTCGCGGAATCAAAGAAGGGATTGGCAACAGCATCCTGGTGAAAGTCAACCAGATCGGAACGTTGACCGAAACCATGCAGGCTGTCGACCTCGCCTACAAGAACGGTTACACCGCTGTCATGAGTCACCGCTCCGGTGAAACTGAAGACACAACCATCGCCGACCTTGCAGTCGCTCTCGGAACAGGGCAGATCAAAACCGGATCAGCTAGCCGAACCGACCGAATCTGCAAGTATAACCAGTTGCTGCGAATCGAAGAACTCCTCGATAGCAACGCGATCTACGGCGGAACCATTTCCTAAACATTCTTCATTCGAAGTCAGTGGCATTCGCCAATGCGATTCGCTGCAGACTGAACGATGAAGATGATTTGGAGACAATGAGACTTCAAGTTGAAATTGCCCCGGTTGTGGATCGACACGACTGGGGCTTTTTTCATCTTGTGGACGCGTCAGCGAGTGACTGAATGATGAGGCTGATGTCATCGTTTCGCTGAGGCACCTTGACGGTACAGCCGTGCCTGTAAAAAGCCCGAGAGTTTTCTGACAATTCCCCGAGTGCTTCAATGCAGATCGTTCCTGTTCTCGACTTAATGGGCGGTCAGGTGGTTCGCGGAATCGCCGGGCGACGGGATGAATACAAACCGAATCAGAGTTGTCTGGTTGAGGGCTCTGAACCGCTTGCGACAGCTCGTGCGTTTCGTGAACGTTTTGGGCTGACAAGAGTTTATGTTGCCGACCTCGATGCGATTGCTGAAGCGCAGCCCGATTTTGAGACGATTGGTGAACTCGTTGAATCCGGGTTTCAAATCTCAGTCGACTGCGGAAGCGTTTCACTTCAGACTGCTGAACGACTGAGGCAATTCGCTGTCGAAGAGATCATTGTTCCTCTTGAAACCCTCGCCGACTGGAAGGCTCTTGAACAACTCCTCGAGGTGATCCCGACAACTTCTCTCAGGTTCAGTCTCGATCTCATGAACAGCGATCCGATGGGCGTTCTCGGTGAGAACAATACGACGCTCGAAATTGTTGACCGTGTTTCAGGCTTCGGTCTAACCAAATACATTGTCCTCGACCTCGCCGCTGTCGGCATGAATGGAGGTCTTCAAACTCTTGGGGTTTGCCAATCGATCTTGGAAAGGAACCCACAGGCGAAAATCTGGACGGGAGGAGGCATCCGCAACTGGGAGGAGATCGAAGAACTTCAAAATGCGTGCGATATCGACGGACTCCTCGTTGCATCTGCACTGCATGACGGACAGATTTCTCCGGCGGAAGTGAAGCGACTCAGCAAAACCTAGCGCAAGTTGCTCTTTCCTATGCACTCGCTCGCTTTGTTTCATAAGTCAAAAGGCTGTGCTTGCTCATGCGAGATCGTGCAGGCAAAATCAGAAAGTGCTCGAAAGATCGCTTCACGTTGTCCCCGCTCTCATCAAATCGCACAATAGCAGCGACCGCTCGTGTCGAGTAACAGTGACGAACCGGAACGAGATTCCGCTATTCGTTTTCGGCTTGCACCTTCGTCAGTGCCACAAGCTTCGTCAACGTATCGAACGGAACAACTTGATCGGACATCAACAATTCCGGTGGAGAAACTTGATCGGCTGACGGCAGTTCGACGCGATCGATCAATGGCGAAATCAGGGCGGCGGTTGTCACGACTCCTGCAATATCTTTAGGGCCGGAAACTGTCAGTTCTACATTTGAGAATTCTGGTTGTTGGTGCAGCCCTTTGCAGGCCTCCACGATGTCAAAGACTCTCAGGCTGTCCAAGGTGTGACCGAGGAGAGCAAGCCTTCGTTTCGCATGCGTGGCTGCGCGGAGTTCGGACGGCCATGCGGAAGCCCCAAACCCACGTGGAGCGAGGAAGGCGAGTGCTTTTCCTTTTAAAGAGTCAGACTCTCTCAATGATTCAATCAGCATCGAAACGTCCACAGCCTCATCTGCTTCCAGAGTTTGGTTCTCAGCTTGATTGGAAACGGTGACATTCGGATGAGTCGGAAAATGCTCGCCGACTTGTTTCGCAAATCTGCTCCATGTGGAGTCGTCACAAACGACGAATTCCAATGCCTTCGGCGTGCTTACTTGATCACTCAAGACCACGAAGACGGGAAGGCTGCAACTTGCGTCGCTGGCGAGTTTGAACTCTCGCAGCATGAGTCCATCGCTCTTCGTTTCTTGAACAGGTTCGAATTGGACTGGGCCGTCGCTGTCCGAGTTCGGCCAGTTGCGGAAACTCGTCTTCAAGAGTTCGGATTGCAGTTTATTGGCGAGTTCAAGTTGTTCCGAGGTGGTTTGAGGAATCTGAAGATCGGCAATGGGAACGAACGATTCGTGAATGGTTGATGTTCGTTCATCTGCTGGGATCGTGTCGAAGACTTTCAGTTCTTCTTTGGTAAAGATCTTTTCAGCGACGGATTCAATGGGTTGGTCCTCGCCTTTGAGGAAACGGTTGAACCAATGAAATGCGCTGACTTGTAAGCGTTGCGTGTCTTTATGCGGTCCCTCTGTGATGTTGAGGCCGATGTGATCAAGCTGACCGTACAATTCGTACAGGTGTCGCGTCTTCATGTAGACATCAACAACTCCATCCAAAGGGAAGATGGAGTCTTTGTCAGTGTTGGAGATCAATAGCGGACGCGGGGCGATCAAAGCTGCGACAATCGGAAAGTCCCATTGATAGGCGTTCACCTGAAACATGCAGTCGCAGTGCCCCTCGATGCAATCGTCGATCACATGATTCTGGAGGCTTGTGATCCCAGCAACGGGGACCGCTGCGGCGATGCGTTCGTCGAGAGCGGCGACCCACCAGGTGTAAGCGCCTCCACCTGAACGCCCTGTCATTCCAAATCGCTTGGAGTCGACTTCCGGGCGAGACTCAAGATAGTCCAGCGACCGAATTCCGTTCCAGGCTTCCACACCGGCGGGCGTGTATCCGCGATTGTGCCACCACCACATTCCTTCGCGGTAAGTTCCGTGGTGCAAGCCTTCAATCTCGCCAAGCTGAATCGTGTCGATGGTCAAGCAGACGTATCCGTTCTGTGCAAACCAGACACCATGATGGTGATAGCTGACCTTATTACCGTAGTTGATTCCATTCTCACGAACTCGGGCATGACCACACACGTAAAGAATGGCAGGCAGTGGCTCAGTTTGTGTTTCCGGGCGGTAGAAGTTGCCTGTCACATACAGGCCGGGCATTGACTCGAACACAATGTTCTCGACGATCACGCCGTCGCGTTGATGAGTCGCTGTCACTTTTGCATTGAGAGGTGTTCGTTCAGGCCAGGGGGAAAGTCCTAGCATCTGCTGAAGCTGTTGGAGGTACTCCGGTTTCTTTTGCTTCCAGGTGTCGAGATTCGACATCGCTGCGACAGTCAACTCAGCACACTTTTGCGTTTCCGCTTCGAGAAACTTGGGCAGCCAGTTGGAATCGTCTTCGGCCCTGACATTGGTCGACAGCATAAGGCTGGAAAACAGCAGCGCGACGAAAACATGCAAGCTGGTGTGACTTCGCATCGGGGATCTTTCGTTCAGTGATCCTGAGGAGTGAGAGTAGATCGTTCTCACGTTCAATCATAGGATCGGCGGGCACGTACCTCTGTTGCTCTCGGATAGACAATCCGTCGAACAGCTAGATTGTGAGTCGACCGAGGTCGATTGTGCAATGCAATGAGCGGAAATGCGAAACGAGGAGAGCAAAACTGCTCTCGCTACTGCGTTTCGAATCTGGACTGCTGCTGAAGAGTTTCGAGCATTTTCTTCGAGTGTCCATCTGCGGTCAGCAGCCCACTGTGTGGATGCCGATGCGGTGCCCCGTCGCTGAACTGGTCCAGAAAGACGCCTGTCACAGAGGGTTTCGCCATGAGCAGCGGAACGATTTCACCCATCCATTGGGCTTGTCGTTCTTCGGTCCATTGCGGTTGAGAAGGATGCGAGCGGACCGCGATCGTGGGATCAGCGAGCGGGTCGTGCGAAGCAGCCGACGGACAGGCGAGATTGACGTGAATTTGCAGGCCGAGAAGGCTCCAGAGATCGATCAGTTTCGAGATCGACAAAATGTCATGCGGCAGGCAGGCTCGATTCGTGTAGCCGACGTTGATGTCGAGACTCACACCGGTCAGGCCAAGATTCGAACGAACGAGTGCATCCACGAATTGAAACGGTGTGAGCTGATGATGTCCGAACCGTTGGTACTCACCCCACGGTTGTTCGATGCGAATAAAGAATTGGGAGTCGCTGTCAGTGCGGACTCCCGCTTCCAAAGTTCTTGCTGTCAGGGATAAGCACTGCTCTTCATTAAGGTTGAGTGCTCCCCCATAATTGCCGGCAGCGGAGATCTCCCAAATTCGAACGCGACCGGTGTAGCGTGAGACTGCTGTATCGACAAAGTCGCAAACGAAGCTGATCAAGTTGAGAAAGTCACTGCTCCACGGCTCGAGCCATTCCGGAAGTCCGCCATCATCGAGACCGACCAGCGGACCTCCGCGGATGATCAGCCGATTCTCTGAGACGGTTTCAATCAGCTGATCGACGAGTGACCAGTCATAGTCGCCTTCGTCTTTTTCGATGTCAGTCCATCGAATCGGAACAGATGCTGTATTGAAGGTGTTGAAGAATGTCGTTCGGCCGCGATCCGTTAATACTGATGCGTCGACAGTCGCTCCGAGCAAATTCGGAGCGTGAGAGGACGATCGGCGGATACTCGCCATTCTCTGGAGTGTATAAGCGTGCGTCAGTATGTTGGCTGCCTGACAAGCCAATTGCAGCGACCGCTGCGAAGCTTCGGCACATTGATCGGGGAGATCCCGACAGGCGCTGGCACGTGCGAGGGCTTTGAATGACTCGGACTGCAGCTTCGTAAACTCCGACGGAATCATCATCCGCGCCATCTCCCAGATGGCGGCCTGATCCCGAATCTGTGAGAGCTTTCCTCGAGCGAGTTCGAGAGGCAGAAAGTACGGCTTTTCCTGTTCTCGAAGCGAAGTTGTGGTCAGAACGGGCCGTCCGATGCCCTCAACCGGCCAGGGGACACTGACCTTTCCGCTGTCGGAATAAGAGCGACGACAGGAGAGTGTTGTGCCGTCGAATTCGACTCGGGTCGGGAAGATCCGCCCGTCAAATCCACTGATGTACGCCTGCCGGTGTTCTGGCCACTCCTCCGGACTTGTTGCGGGATGGACGACAAAACGCATCACTCCCATCCCGCTACTCCTGGCGCAACAATATCGATGAATCGTGAATTATCCGATGGCCAGCCCGAAGCAGCCAAATCAGTTCCACACTGATGAGTGAATTCACAGTAAGCGAGCATCATAGTTTTCAGGGGCAGAACGTACAAGAAGAGTCAGTTTCCCGTGGAAATCAATGACTGATGGGCGATATTGAAGAGTCCGAAACCGCCATTCTCTGATCTGCGACGGCCCACTCGTCACCACTTTGATGTCAGTCGAAAAACCGTTGATGGCGATCAGGTGGGAAGTGTGTGCAGTCGTTACTGTAAGTCACCTGCGCAGCTGTATTCAGGTCCGCTGAAAGAGATGGCTAGAAATTGATTCTGAATTCGAGAGTGAGAGATCGACGTTGAACTTCGAGCGTTGTTCGTTCGTCTGGATTCAACGATTCAAGCAGACTCTGAAGCTCCGATGGAGAATTCACTTCTGTGGAATTCAGCTTCAGAATTCGATCCTCCGGCTTCAGCCCAGCCCGTTCGGCAACGCTATTGGACAGAACCTCAACGACTTCCAATCCGGGATCTTCAGTTGTCGCTCGAACTCTCACCCCGAGCCCGGGATGTCTTCTCGCAAGGGCGGCACTGAAGTCCGCTGTGACGAGTTCGGACCAGAGACTGGACTGAGAGTCATTGGATCGCGTCAACGGGCTGCGGCCTGAGCCGATCTCGATAACAATTTCTGTGACGCAGTCCGCAATTTGTCGCATGCCTGAAATGTTCAACCATTCCGCATCGTCTTCGGGGCGATGGTACTGCGGATGAAACCCCGTGAAAAAATGCAGTACAGGAATCCCTGCTTCGTGAAACACTGCGTGGTCGCTGGGGCCGTATCCACTGTTGATGAATTCCGCACCTAAAGACGCTGCAGTCACCCCTTCGCTCACCAGTTCGTTCCATTCATTGGCAGTCCCGACTCCGTAGACGGTGACTTTCTCTCGCAGTCTTCCGACCATATCAAGATTGATCATGGTCATCGTTTCATTCAGAGTGACGACCGGCTCACGCACGTAATACTGGCTGCCACGCAACCCGACTTCTTCAGCAGTGAAAGCGACGAACAACACGCGATGCACGAGTTCATCGCGATGTTTCGACAACCGGCGGGCCACTTCCAAAAGGACACTCGTTCCGGAAGCATTGTCATCGGCGCCGTTGTGGATCTCTCCGTCTGCTCCGAGAGAGAGTGATCCCCATCCATCGCGACCAAGGTGGTCATAGTGAGCACCGATCACAATTGTTTTCGCTGCCTCAGGATCGAGCGGTTCCACCGATCCGATGACGTTCTTCACGAGTTGCCGATGCTTTGGCGATTGTGAACTGAAGTCCGCTTCGATTGAGTCCATCAACTGCGAGTGAGGAGCAGATGTTTGAGCGATGAGGTCCTCGAGTTCGTGGATTGTCAGTTGGCCTGAGTCCTCTAAGAACTGGTTGAGCGATTCAGGTCGACAATGGACCACCGGAATTGCCGAAGAAAACAGATTCTGTGAAAACTCGACGTCGAGCAGCCCTGATGGTGTTGTTCGAACCGATGACGAGGAGTGTTGTTGCGAGTGTGAGTCGACGATGAAAACTGTCGAAGCTCCGTGTGCAATTGCGTTTTCAATTTTCGCAAAGACAGAAGCGTGACGGCTTGGCTGACCAGAATTTCCAGGTTGTCGCGAGGCGACATGTGACGGCTCGCCGCGAATGATTATCACCGCGCAGCTTGTGACATCGACATCGTGATAGTCATCGTAGTTCCATTCCGGGGCTGTGATTCCATAGCCTCCGAAGACCAACGGACACTTCGCAGGCGCTCGGTCAGATCGAAGGAGAAACGTAAAGTCTGTGTCTGCTTTCAGTGTGGATGGTGGCGTTCGTGGACTGCCATTCGAATCTCCTCCGATAGACAGAACAATTTTCGGGGCTCCGACGGGAACCCGTGAGAACGCCGGGATTAAAGTGAATTCCTGGAAGGGACCATTGTCGCACCAGTTGGTCGTGAGTCCTGCTTGCAGAAACTCTTCGGCAATGTAATTCGCGGCTTGATCGAGCCCATCCGTGCCAAGTCCTCGCCCTTCGAACTCATCGCTGGCAAGTGTCGAGACATCGGTCCGCAGACGATTTTCAACTTCTGAAGGGGAGAAGAACTGCGTCTCGAGACTTGAAGGCTGTTCGACGGCGATCGTTTCAGCAGCAGGCAGAGTTTCTTCGGACTTTGAGATTTCGGTCCGAGAAACTTGCTGAGTATCTGTGGGTGGGACTCTCTGAGTGAGCCAAGACAGCCCAGCGATTGCAATGACTGCGGGAATGAGAATCAGTATTTTGTAGACCGCAGTTGTCGTCATTGGTGGGAGGCTCAATTCCTACCGTTCCGTGGAGCAAAATGACCACGCCATCGCTGTGTAAGACTTTCAGGGATTCATTCGAAGCATTGCCAGCGCGCAGCGAGATCCGAGGTAGTTACTCTCAGGATGAGCCACATCAGCGACGCGCGGGGAACTCTCTGTCCGGACACGATACGATTCAACGAGATTCCGTGGGCGATACCGACTTCCACTCGTCTGCGGAACTCGGCAGTTATGCGGATTTCGCTGGATGTAAGACGCGTGAAGTCCGTGAGGCGTCTACAAACGCGAGAGTGCGTAACACATCCCGTTGAAACGCGTTGAGTGTCGTCGGGGTAGTAACTGAGCGGACTACCAGATCTGGATTTCAGTCGCCAACTCGACACCGTGAACTTCGTGCACTCGCGATTTGATCAGCTCGATGAGTTGCAGCACGTCAGTCGCGGTTGCATCCGAATGGGTGACGATGAAGTTGGCGTGTCGGTCGCTGACTTCTGCGTTTCCAACACGAGTCCCTTTCAGCCCGGCTTGCTCGATTAACGCTCCTGCACTCAGGCCGCGAGGGTTTTTGAAGATGCAACCCGCCGACTGAAAAGAGAACGGTTGCGAGGATTTTTTCATGATCCAGATTTGCCGCATCCGTTTTGTGATTTCATCCGGATCTTCCTGAGGCATTTCGAGTTCGGCCGAAATCACCACAAGCTCGTTGATGCTGCTGGTCCGGTAGTCGAAACTCAGCTCGTCGCCGCTGCGAGTGAAACGATCTCCATTCGCTGTCATCACATCGACGGACTTCACAAACTGACCGATTTCGCCATGTCTGCCGCCAGCATTTCCTTTGATGGCTCCGCCGATTGTTCCCGGAATTCCGACCAGATTTTCCAGTCCAGCCAGACCAACGCCGACTGCTGATGAAATCACATGAGACAGTGGAGCCGCTCCACCGACTCGGAGACGAGTTCCTTCGGTCTTGATATCCGAGAAAGCATCGCCGGTCAGCTTAATGACGACTCCAGCGAATCCATCGTCGCGTACGAGGACGTTGGAACCGCCGCCGAGAAGGCGGACAGGCAAGCCCTCTTCGCTGACAGCTCGGAGCACTCCTTCCAATTCTTCTTCCGTGCGGGGCTCGATGAAAATCTGAGCGGGGCCGCCCACTTTGAGCCAGGTCAACGGGGCGAGTGGTTCGTCGAATTTCGTGATTTCGCTAAACTGATCAAGTCCGGTCATCGTGTATTTGAGCGATGTCGCCCGCTCCTAAAGTGATTATGAGTTCCTTCGTCAGTGGGGTAGTCTCCAATCTTGTGCGAATAGGGTCAAGCGATGTGAGAAACTCACTTTTCGTCCCCAATTGGGCGACGAGATTTGCCAGTTCTTTCGCTGTGGTTTCTTGAAGTTCGGAGATGGTTTCGCGGGCAGCGTAAATGGGAAGAACGAAAACCTCATTGGCCAATTGCAGCGAGTGAGCGAATTCATGCAGCAACGCACGTGTTCGCGAGACTTGATGCGGCTGAAAATAACACACGAGGTGAGAGTCGGGATAATGTCGACGCGCTGTCTCCAAGGTGACACGAACTTCCGTTGGATGATGGGCGAAGTCGTCGATGACCACACGTTCAGAGATTTCACGAACGACTTCGAATCTTCGTTTCAGGCCGCGATACTCCTGAATTGAACTCGCAATTCGCTCATCAACGCGAACCGATGCACTCAAGGTTGCGATAGCTGCAAGAAGATTTCTTAGAGCGTGTTCGCCCGGCAACGGAAACGACCCCTCGAGAACTTTTTGTCCGCTTTCGTAGATCAAAACGCTGCGACCATCGCGATGTGCTGTCCAGGTTGCAGCCGGATTTGACAGAGCATAGGAAACAACCCGCCCCTGTTGATTGCTCTCGTATTGGAGAGCCAGGTCGCGAGATGCTTTGCAGTCCCAATTGACAGTTAGAGTTCCGTTCGCTGGGAGTGACTGGATGAAGCGATCGTAGGCTCCGATCGCGTGATTGAGTGTTGGAAAACAGTCGAAGTGATCGGGTTCAATGCCGAGCAGGCAGATCTGTTTCGGTTGAAACTGAAGGAAATGCTCCCGAAATTCGCAGGCTTCAACGATGACGACATCGTCGAGACCCAAGCGACCGCTTCGGCCGTCAGAAACTTGTTGAGCGCCGCAGAATGTTGTCGCATGCACTCCGGCAGCCTGCATGAAATGGCTGAGCAGGCTAGTGGTAGAACTCTTCCCATGAGTTCCGCAAACGGCTATTCCGTCCGATGAGTTTGTGATCCGCGCCAGTGCCTCAACATATGAGAGCTGAGGAACATTGTTCTCATAGGCTAGTTGACGAAAACGGTCCGACTCCGGAACAGCGGCACTGTAAATGAGGAGATTGCAGGACACGCGGGTGTTCCAGTCAGAAACGTCTTGAAGACGGAACAGATTCCGCCTTCGAAGTTCCTTCCAGGTGTTCTCGTTCTGAGAAAAATCACTTCCAGTCATGTGCCAGCCTGCGTCGCAGATGACATCGACAAGTGATTTCATGCCCGATCCGCAGACTCCGACGAAGTGAATTGAGGGAATCAGGGCCTCCGGTGATTCCGGGAAAAGTCGCTCTCGCAGTCGGAACGAAGCGATGGAATCCCCATCAATCGACGATTGAGAGGCGGAATCTCGCGAAAAATGAGAGGCGGTCAATTTCAATCGTCCAGAATACTGAAAGCCAGTTTGTTGAGAGTGGTCGCTCGGAGCCGGAATCGTGGAGGCTGCGGATTGGATGAGCTGAGGCGATTATGCAGAAAACGATGACTCCATCAGGAGTTTCGACGAATGTTCTAGCGACAAATGCGGTCTCTGGACAGAACAGACTGAAAATCGATGCAATTTGCAGCGACAACATTGAACGAGTCAGATTCCGCATATGAAACACTGCCAGGTTGTAGTTCGCTCTTGGGAATGGCTCATGACAGGCTGCGAATGAGGATGTAAGATTCAGCTCACAGCTGATTGGGTGAGGCTGAAGAGTCACTCTTCCGCCTAACATCGAAATTCGAATGGTCTTCGGTCACTTATCGTGGTTGGAAACGCGATCAGTGATGCAATCGATCGGTCAGCGGCCCAGAAATGAATTCGGAATCGCCAAAGGTGCAGGCATTTTCATGATCGTTAGAGCGTTTTTTGAATCGGTCTTCTTGAATTCGCAGGAGCACGTTGTGCGGCATCGATCTCAATCATCCGAAGTGACTTCTTCTGGAAATCTTTCGCTGCGGCAAGAGGTAAAATGCCTTGCTGTTGTCGTTTGCGCAATCTTCTCTCTGTTCATGATGTCTTCGGAAGCTTTTGCGGAATTGACGACCGAGCATCGGCGGGAGATTGCTTCTCTGAAACGGACTGTCTCTCGAGTCGGTTCTCTGCTCCGTCGAGACCGATACGAAGAAGCTGAAGAGACCATTGATGAAGTTGAGTCTCGACTCGAAGCGATCATTGAAGAAGCAGGTATCAGCGAAGATGACCGCGCGTTGGCTTCGATTCAATCGGAAATCGAGCGTCAAAAGGGGCTCATGGACAAATCGTCCGGAAAAGCACCGAAGGCAAAGTCCGAAGTCAGTTTCATCGAGGATATCGCTCCGATTATCGATCAGAAGTGCTTGGGGTGTCACGGTGCTAACAATCCAAGAAACGGCCTCCGCTTGGACACGTTCGCCGGTTGGAGACGAGGCGGACAGAGTGGAAGCTTGCTGATTCCGGGACAACCAGCCAGAAGCTTACTGATCGCACGGCTATCCGCTCCCGAGGGACAAGGCAGAATGCCAGCTCGAGGAGAACCTCTTTCCAAAGACGAAATTATGCTGGTTGGGCAGTGGATTGGTCAGGGGGCGAAACTCGACTTCGGAAGTCCACAGGCAACTCTCGCAGATTTGATCTACGAGCATCAGAAAGAAACTCTGGACGTTCAGATTCCAAAACCAACCGGGACTGAAACCGTTTCATTCACGCAAGATATGGCTCCCTGGATGGCGAATTTGTGCTTGAACTGTCACAACTCTCGAAACAAATCGGGAGGGCTGTCTGTTGAAACGTTCTTCGATCTGATGAGAGGTGGAGACAGCGGCGAGGTCATCATCCCGGGTGACATGGAGAACAGCAGGTTCTTCCGGCTCGTCGGAGGTCTTGAGCTTCCTCGAATGCCACAGGGGCAGGGACGAATTACACGTCAGAATTACGAAGACATGAAGAAGTGGTTCGCTGAGGGAAATACCTTCGATGGGGCGGACCCCAGAACGAACATTCGCACATACGTCCGATCTGAAGCAGAGATGCTTGCCGAACAGTTTCGTTCAAAAACCGATGAAGAAATGATCGCCCACCGGCTTGAGCGGACGACCGAACAACTGAGACGATCGGTCCCGAATGACCCTCGGGAAAGCGTCGACACAGAGCATTTTCTGGTCGTGGGTAACGTCAGCAAGGATCGCTTGGAAGAAGTCGCAGAGGATGCTGAAGAACATCTCTCTGAGTTACATAAGATGTTCGGAGGGGAAGGTCTTCCCTGGCGTGGAAAGCTGGCCATTTTTGTTCTGAAAGATCGTTTCAGCTACGACGAATTCAATCAGGTCGTCGAAATGCGTCGAGCCGATCAAGAGATGAGTGGACACTCCAAAGTGACCGCGTCGCATGAAGAGGCATACATCGCATTCCAGGATCGAGGTGATGATGCAAGCGATACCCCGACGACAGAGCAACTGCTGATCGAGCATCTGACGGGAGCTTACCTGAAACAGTCAGGAACAGCTCTTCCGGATTGGGTTGTCAGCGGGACCGGACTGATGATGTCGATGAAAGGTGTGCGAACAGGTCCGCAAGTTCTGCAAATGAAACAGACAGCTGCGAGTCTTGTTCCGACACTCGGAAAGCCGGAGGACGTCTTCGAAGACGGAAGCTTCTCGCCTGCGACGATCGGACCAGTTGGGTTCACTCTCGTCCAGTACCTCCTCGATCAAGGAGGGCCTGGAAAGTTTGCGAGACTGATTCAGGGATTCCGTAATGGGCTGAATGCCGATCGGGCGTTTCGAGATGCGTACGGGGCTGATGCGACTCAAATTGCTCGAGGATATCTAGCATCCTTACGTGGCTAAATTCTCTCATCCATCTATCACTGGGATGACTTTCACGATCTGAGAAAACGCTACATCGATCGAAAGAAACAAGTTCGGGCGAGTGCAGACGAACCGTGGAAATGGTCTAATTCGAGTTTGCAGGTTGTCGTTGGACGATTGCTGATTCGAACGACGAGAGCATGTTGCTCTTTCCTGTGCACTCGCTTGTGCTGTTTCATCAAGCCAAAGGCTGTGTCGGCTCGTGCAAGAGAGTGCCAACCCAACCTAACGATGCACTAAAAGAGGAGAGTGGCCGCGCGCGGCTCGGAGTTGGATGACGGATGTCGTAATAGTCGGTGGCGGAGTGATCGGACTGACCGCAGCCTACGAACTGGCGCGTCGAGGCATGTCGGTCTCCGTTCTCGAGAAGAACCGAGTTGGTCAGGAAGCCTCATGGGCCGGAGCCGGAATGCTGCCACCGGGGCAGATCCATGGTCCTCAGGAAATCCGCGAACTCGTCCGTTTGTCCGCGTCTCTCTGGCCGAAGCTCTCTCAAGACCTCTCGGAGCGAACCGGCCTCGACAATGGATATCGAAATTCCGGTTCTTTGCAGATTTCGCTCGACGATGAGCAGGAGTTGCTCAATCAGAAACAACTCTGGGAGAACGAAAACGTTCCCGTGGAAGGGCTGAAAGGGAGCGAGCTGTCCGAATACGCACCGGGGTTGTCGAATCGACTCACCTGCGGTTTTGCATTGCCGACGATGTCACAGGTCCGAAACCCACGACATGTCAAAGCACTTCAGGCAGCGTGTCTGTCGGCTGGCGTGACCATTCAGGAAAACTGTTCCGTCGATCAGATCGATTCCAGTGGTAACCAAATTGAGGCAGTCCGGGCTCAGGGATCAGTTTACTCTGCCGATCAATTTCTGATTACAACGGGTGCCTGGACAACTCAGTTGCTGGAATCCGTCTCCGTCAATTTCGAAGTCGAGCCAGTGCGGGGGCAGATCGTTCTATTGATGACCAGTCCGGGAACAATCACTCACATTGTTGAAGATGGTCGACGGTACATCGTCCCTAGGGATGATGGACACGTATTGATCGGATCGACGATGGAGGATGTCGGATTCGTCAAGCAGACAACTGAAGAGGGAGTCGCGAGCCTCATGGATTTCGCGACCAGTCTTTTCCCCGGACTGAAGCAAGCCAAGTTTGTCCAATCATGGGCAGGTCTGCGTCCAAGAGCGGTTCGCGGATTCCCAGCGATCGGTGCGATCGACACCTTCGAAAACCTATTCGTCGCTGCCGGACATTTCCGCGACGGATTGTGTCAGTCAACGGCGACAGCGGTTCTGATTTCGGACCTCATCGAAGGCGTTCAACCAACCATTCCGGTGGAGTTGTTTCGACCGCCGGTTGCCGTTCCTCCTCGGCTGTGATGCACTTGTTTGACTCGTTTACGCTGGCGAGACGAAATGGCTTCTCAGCGACCAGAGGAGTTTTCGTGAAAACTGTTCGAACTCGGGCTGACTCCAACCGACCGACTTCGGAAGTATTTCGACATCCACCTGTGAGCATTTGGCTGCTGGAAGAACATCTTTCATCTCGCCTGCTTCTTCATGGTCGTCCAGGTGTCGGACGCGCAACATGACATCAACAGGTCGCGTGCGGGGGCAGTTGAAGATGAATTGCTCAAGCATGGTGAAGCCGATTCGAACTCGAATCTGACCATCTTCTGCGCTGAGAATGCGAGCATGATGTTCCTCGACGAAACCACATGCTTTGAGAATGATGGTCGAGCCGTAGTTCGTCGTGAAGAAACGATCGCGGATTGATGAGAGAGATGACGTAAACAACATTCCGATAGAACCTCAAGAATTGAGATGTAGGTTTGACGTGATCGGAAGAGTTCTGCGGACGCCGTGCCGAGCAGCAAGAGAAAGCGATGTATTCGTTGCAGTAAGCGGCTCTTTCCTGTTGGCGTGTCATGGGTTACAAACATCGAGATGGGCCAGCTACACTTTCGTTTTTATGATCGATGTTTCGAAACTGCATCATCTCTCGTTTCCGAAATTCCACAGACTGAGTGATTGATGGTCGCTGCACATGTGATTGACGATTTGTCAGACCGAATCCTGGCTGGTTACCCGCTGTTGGTGACGCGGACTTACGAAGAGCGTCGATGGGAGCAGGAGTTTCAGCGACTGGCCGCAGACCTAGGATGGAACTGCGTCAGTTGGTCGATGACCGGCGGAGTCGTCGCTGACTCAAAGTCTTCAAGTGCAGCGTCGGAAACTGAGAGAGTCGATCCGGTTGCTTTTCTGGATCAAATCCAGAATGACTATGCGAGCCAACATCTGTTTCTGCTGAAGGACTTTCATCTCTGCTTCGACGATCCGCGAGTCATTCGCAAGCTGAGAGATCTGGTCCCGGTCCTTCCCGGTCAGCAAAAGACTCTTGTTCTCATGGGGGCCGTCGACAACATCCCGAAAGAGATTTCGAAAGACGTGTCGATGATCGACCTTCCACTCCCTGACGGAGACGATCTGCACGAGATACTTGAAGCGATCCTTAACGATCCAAAATCCGGCATTGTGGCATCGATCCAACAATCGGACCGGGAGGCTCTGGTCCGTTCAGTCCTCGGACTGACAGCTGACGAAGCTCGTAAAGCTTGGGTAAAGTCACTGCGCGGAGCAGATGGAGTGACGGACGAACTCTTCGCAAACCTGATTTCTGAAAAGCGACGATTCGTGCAAGGCGCCAGTTTGCTTGAGTTCGTTGCTCTCGATGAGGGAATTGAAGACGTCGGCGGATTGGATGGTCTTAAGGAATGGATTTCGAATCGATCGGAAGCCTTCTCAACTGATGCAAAGAACCGGCACATTGGGAATCCAAAAGGAGTCTTGCTGGCCGGTGTTCAAGGATGTGGAAAGAGTCTGACTGCTCGCGCGATTGCCAGAATGCTGAAATTTCCTCTGATTCGAATGGATCTCGGAGACCTGCTGGAATCGGGACGTGGTGTTTCAGAACAGAATTTGAGAGATGTGCTGTCGACCGCTGAAACGATCGCGCCGGCTGTGCTTTGGATCGAAGAAATCGACAAAGCCTTTGCAGGTTTTGTTGGCAATGAGTCACAGGATCCAACGGTCTCCCGCATCGTCGGACGGTTTCTGACATGGCTTCAGGAACATACGCATCCTGTTTTCGTCGTCGCCACCGCAAACCGTATCGAGTCACTCCCGCCCGAATTGTTGCGACGCGGACGTTTCGACGATTTGTTTTTCGTCGATTTGCCAACATACGAAGAACGGCTCGCCATCTTCAGGATTCACCTTCAAAAGCGAGGCTGGAATCCGGAGCAGTTTGATCTCGATGCCCACTCCAATGCGACAGAAGGATACAGCGGGGCTGAGATTGAAACGCTTGTGAACTCTGCGATTATCGACTCGTACGCGGAGAAGCGAATCCTTTCCGACGACGACTTGCAGGACTCAATTGAACGCACGGTTCCGCTGTCGATCACAATGGAGGATGAGATCTTCCAACTCCGTGAATGGGCGAGAACGCGCTGTCGACCGGCGACGCTTGATCATCGCGTGATTCGAGTCATGGAGGAAGAAGCCCGTCGCGGAGAAACGCCCGCTGCGGAAGCGGAAGAGGTGCTGAAGTGGAAGCAACTGGCCGAGTACGGGCAAATCCCTGCGGCCATCATCGAGTTTCTTCGGCACCACGAACGAGTGACGTGGGATGTTCTGCTGAATGAATTCGCTGACTACACAGACGTTTCCGGGCGATACGGACTCGTCTTCCGGTCCGATCCAAAAGTTGTCGTTTGGACACGGATGGGCCGCGACCTGGTCGACCAACTGAGCGATCTTATCGTCCGGAAACGGCTCTATCTTCATCCGTGTGGCGAAGACCTCTATCAGCAAGCTTCGACACCGAAACTGCCAGTGGTTTCCAATTTCCCCGATCAGCGTGTCCAGAACCCGGTCTGGCTCCCGACGGAATTGCAACTCGCTCCGTATGTGGGCGGGGCAGGGCTTTACGGACGAGTGGCCCGTATCAAGATGGGCGCGCCGAACTCCTGACTTTGATCGCAGGAGATGTTACATCGGAAGACATTGATTGTTTGGCTCGATCTGGCAACCACTCTCAGTCAGAAGTCCGCAGATTTCACACTTCAGATCATGACACTCCCCCGAAAACGAACGTTTTGCGTCATCCGGGCGAAAATCTCTTTCTGAGAGACACGACACAATTGACAATGTTCTGCAATTCGTCCATCGTGACCTAGCGTTTTTCTCGACAAACATCCTTACCATGAACGGGTGTCCCCATGATTCCATCGCTCGAACGACGGCAGTTTCTTCAGGGAACTGCAGCACTCGCAGCTTCTGCTCTTCTCCCGCAATTCGCACTGTCAGCGGATAAGAAGCCGCTCTATCAGATCTCTCTCGCTCAATGGTCACTCCACAAGGCCATTTTCGACAAGAAGATTGATAACCTCGACTTCGCAAAAATCGCGAAGACCGAGTTCGATATTCATGCGATCGAGTACGTGAATCAGTTCTTCTTCGAAAAAGCCAAAGACGAATCGTACCTGGCGGACATGAAGAAGCGGGCTGCCGACAACGGTGTGCAGAGTCTGCTGATCATGGTTGATCGAGAAGGACAACTCGGCGATCCAGACAAGAACAAACGTGCTCAGACTGTCGACAATCACAAGAAGTGGGTCGAAGCTGCCAAATTCCTCGGTTGCCATTCGATTCGAGTCAACGCAGCCAGCCGTGGAACATACGACGAGCAGATCGAGTACGCCGCCGACGGGCTTGCTCAGCTGACTGACTTCGCAAAGCCTCTCGGACTGAACATTCTCGTTGAGAACCATGGTGGGCTTTCCTCCAACGCAGCCTGGCTCTCGACAGTCATGGAACGTGTCGCCGATCCACATTGCGGCACGCTTCCAGATTTCGGAAACTTCCGCATCAGTGACGACAACTGGTACGACCGATACCAGGGTGTTGAAGAGTTGATGCCGTTTGCTCAAGCGGTCAGTGCCAAGTCCTACGACTTCGATGAAAACGGAAACGACACCAGAACGGACTTCCTGAAGGTCATGAAGATCGTGCTGGACGCCGGGTATCGCGGTTTCGTCGGGATCGAGTACGAAGGACATCAGCTCGACGAATACGCAGGAATCCGAGCAACGAAGAAGCTGCTCGAAAAAGTTCGTGATGAATTGGCAGGGGACTATGCCTGAGATTTTTGCAGGTGTCGACGTTGGAGGAACGACGGTCAAATGTGCCCTCGCGGATCAGGATGGAAACGTCCTGCGTGAGGGCACGATTGATACCGATTCTCATTACGGTCCGAACGAAGTCCTGAGACGCATCGGTGATCTCGTCCTGAAACTCGCAGGAGAATCGGGAGGGGCTGAACTCGCTGCGCTCGGTATGGGACTTCCGGGACTCGTCGATCTCCACGCTGGCGAAACACGTTACCTTCCGAACATGACAACGCACTGGAAGAACATTCCAGTCTCGGCGATTCTCTCTGAGCAGATAAAGTGTCGTGTTCTGCTTCTCAATGACGTACGAACTGCAACACTCGGTGAGCTGACCTTTCGAGAAGGACCTCCCGCCAACACGATGGTGTTCATTGCGATCGGAACCGGCATCGGTGGTGGTGTCGTCATTGATGGCAAGCTGCGCTTAGGACCGCTCGGAGCTGCAGGAGAGCTGGGGCACCAGACGATCGACCGGACAGGTCCTCTGTGTGGATGCGGGAATCACGGATGTCTCGAGACTCTCGCGAGTGGTACTGCTCTCGCTGCCGAAGGAATTCGGTTGATGTTGATGGGGCTCGCACCGAACCTGCATGACTTGGTGGATGGAGATCCTGCGAGAGTGGACGTCGAGATGATGGGCCAAGTCGCTGAACAGGATGACGCGGTTCGTGATGCAATTCTCAATGCGGCTTCGGACATCGCTATTGGCGTTGCGAATGTCGTGACGACTGTCCATCCGGATCTTGTGGTCATCGGAGGGGGAGTTGCGAATCTCGGTCCGCTTCTACTCGAACGTATCAGAGAAGATGTCGAAACGCGTGTCGGAAGACTGTTTCCAGTCGACGATATCCGGATTGAAAAGTCCCAGTTGGGTTCAAAAGCCGGTGTTCTCGGAGCCGTCGCACTGGCCATTCATGGATTCCCGGAGTAAGAGGACTCCGCGCGACGATCAAAGATCCTCGTTTCTGATTGAATTGAACGCACTGCATCACCAATCAAAAAAAGCCCGCCGCTTTCATCACTTCAGCGAAGGACGAAAGCGGCGGGCTTTGCAGTTATTGTTCGGCTTAAAACGAGAGTGGATTAAAAGCCGAACGAGAAATACGGAGTGGAAATGTATCCATTCCGATAGCGAGGACCATAATACGGTCGACGTCCGTAGTAACGACCGCGGTCATAACGGTTGTCGAAACGTCGATCGAATTGCCGATCTAGCTGACGATAGTCTCGCCGTGCATCTCGATAGCCTCGATCGAAGGACCGATCCACACGTCGTTCGATTCGATTTCTGAGCACTCTTAATGGGGGCGCAGCTTCGGCACTGCTTGTGTCACCGACTCCGGTAAAGACGAACATGGAAGCAACAGTTGTTGCGATCAGAAAATTTTTCATGAGAGACCTCCGCTCGTTAATTCACTTCATGCAATCGCTCGACTTGAAATGAGCGCGTTAGTTTCATCCTATGACCGCCCTTCTGAAGATCAAGACGTGAGGAGTCCTCCGCTGGCTGATCAGCGATGCGATTTTGAGGAGCAAATTCCTGTCAGAGAACGGTTTACCAATATTCCGAGGTTTGCCCAGGTTTACTCGTTGGATGCGACACGATTTGGACTCGATGCAGCTGAATTCAAGTCATGGTGACGCGAGTTTCTTCCATCGAAAGTCCGTCTCAAATTGATGCCAGAGTCCAAACGTTTGCACCATGAGTTCGCGCTTCAGTCCTGTATGAAGAGACTGTCACGACTGAAGAAAAGCACCTCGTCTTCAACGAATCGGGCCCAATAGAAGTTCGCGTGAAACGAGACCATCGACGACGATGCTGCCACGCAATATCATCCACCTCAGTGAACAGTCAAAGTCTACATAGTCGATTGAAGTGTGGTGAACGATGAGTTCGAAGAACCTCCGAATTGTGGGATGGGTCCTGAGTATTCTTCTGGTGGCGTTTCTGATTTTTGGAAGCGCAATGGGGAAGTTTACGGAATGGGAAGGCAAAGCGGAGATGTTCGACAAGATGGGCTGGAAGCAGGAAGTGATGCATACCGTCGGCATCGTCGAAGTTGTGATCGCGATCCTGTTCCTCATTCCTCATACGGCGTTCGTCGCTGCCATTCTGCTCGCTGGCTACCTCGGCGGAGCGACTGCGACGCATGTGCGGATTGAAGATTCGTTTCTCTTTCCCATCATCATCGGAGTTGTGGCCTGGATCGCTCTGGGATTGCGTCAACCGGATGTCTTCCGACTTGCTTTCCGCGGGCCGAACGCCAGCAGTGAACAAGCTTCTAAAACAGAAGCCGACAAAAGCTAAACGGCTCTTGCGGCTTCTTTGCGTTTGTTGAATTCGCTCTCAGCATTGAGTGCTTCGCTACTCTTGAAGTCCTTCAAGGTAAGTGTAGCCGTTGAGCCCTTCCTCGTAGAATTTGATCAAGCGGCCAGCTTCGGCGTTATCGATGAGTCCTTCTCGAACGGCGGCTTCGGTCGCCATTTGAAGTCGATCGATGAGCTCACGTCCGTTGAACTGCACGTATTCTAAGACTTCGCTGACGGTCTCACCTTTGATGATCGACTCCAGCGTGACTCTGCCGTTCTCGTCGAGATCGACATGAATCGTGTTGGTGTCCCCAAACAGGTTGTGAAGGTCGCCGAGAATTTCCTGATAAGCTCCGATCAGAAAAGCTCCGAGGTAATATGGGGAGCCATCGAACTCGTGCAGACGCAGCGTCTTCTTGACATCGCGACGATCGATGAACGTGTCGATCTTGCCGTCTGAATCACAGGTGATGTCGCAGAGCACCGCATGCCGACTTGGTTTTTCCTCCAGCCGATGAATCGGCATGACCGGGAAAAGTTGTTTGATGGCCCAGCTGTCGGGCATCGATTGGAACAGCGAGAAGTTGCAGAAGAACAAATCAGAAAGCATTCCCGGCAGCGATGTCAGTTCCTCGGGAATGTAATCGAGCTCTTCGAGAAGCCGTGTGATTTTTCGACAGATGGCGAAGAAGAGATTTTCTGCAAGCACTCTTTGTTCGAGCGGCAAGTATCCGCCGCTGAACAGGCTCATCGCCATGTCGATGGCTTGCTGTCCATCGTGAAAGCTTTCCTGAACGTTTCGCTGAGTCAGCTCATTGTACGTCAGCATCAAATCGTGAAGTGGTTGCTCGTAGTCATCCGGAAGCTCAGGCGGAATCGCTTCGACATCTCCCTGTCGAGTCACACCCAAAGTTCCAAAGATGAGAGCACTATGAAAAGCTGCAATTGCTCGACCACTCTCTGAAAGAATGATCGGATGATCGACACCGGTCTCATCACAGACGGTCTGTACGTGATAGATTACGTCGTTCGCATATTCCTGAAGAGTGTAGTTCATACTCGACTGGAAGTTGGTCTGTGAGCCATCGTAGTCGACACCAAGTCCACCCCCGACGTCGAGATATTCAAGTCCGGCTCCGCGTCGAGCGAGATCAACATACACGCGACTGGCTTCCGTAATGGCAGCTTTGACCTGTCGGATGTTTGTGATTTGGCTGCCGAGATGGAAGTGCAGCAGCTTAAAGCAATCCTGCATTCCCTGACTCTCCAGTAACTCGAGACCTTTGAGGATCTCGCTGACGGTCAGACCAAATTTCGAACGGTATCCACCTGAAGATTGCCATCTTCCTGCTCCGCGAGCAGCCAGTTTCACGCGCATTCCAATTCGTGGACGGACACCAACCTGCTTGGCGATTTTGAGAATGCGTTCCAGCTCGGTGTATTTCTCAACGACCGGCAAAACTGTTCGTCCGATCTTCTGCGCGAGCATCGCCATTTCGATGAACTCGTCGTCCTTGAAGCCGTTGCAGATGATCGGCATTGACGGATCAGTCATGGCAACGACAGCCAGCAACTCCGGTTTGCTTCCTGCTTCGAGTCCGAATCCATATTCCCGACCGTATTCGACGATTTTCTCAACGACTTCACGCTGCTGGTTCACCTTGATCGGGTAAACGCAGGCGTATCGGCCTTTGTATTCATTCTCTTTGATCGCTTTGGCGAAGACGTCGCGAATTTCGGTCAGACGTTCTTTCAGAATGCCGTTAAATCTGAGCAGAATCGGCAAATCGAGACCTCTGACCTGGAGTCGATCGATCAACTCTTTGAGATCAATGTTTCGATCGGAATTGCGGTCCGGGTGCACGAGCAGGTGACCGTTTGGACCGATGGAAAAGAAGCCGTTGCCCCACCTGTTGACTTCGTACAGATCGTTCGAGTCGTTTGTGGTCCAGGAGTTTGCAGAATCGATCATATTGGGCAGAATTCCAAATCTATTCTTACAGGGCTGATTTCATTGATTGCGAATCCGATCACAGATTGGAAACGCGAGAGAATATTGATAAACGTTCGGGCGGTCGTCCAAAAACCGAATGTCAGCATACAAGCCAAGTCAAACGATTCGGAGTTTGCTCCCGAAGATTTCAAGCATTGGTGCGATAAACATGCTCCGCCACTTAAGTCCCGGCGGTGCCGAATTCTCCGTCATTCGATTCGTCAGTGAAAGCAAACAGGGGAGAACTTTCCGAAAGTTTCCCGTCGCTGGGATTTGTTAATCGGCTGTTGGATGAAGACGCATTGATGAACCCGTTGCCCGTTTGAACTCGTCGGCCCGACGCTCGAATTCTTCAGTCGGCAGAACCGCGTTCAATTCATCTGTCGCGAGAGGGGAATTCATCGTCAGCCAACTCTTGCAGCCATCGTACTGAGCATTGTTCTCAATCAGCACCGGTTCGGGAAGTGAATAAGCGCGAATGAAAAGAGCTGTCAGCCCGGGTGAACGATAGTCGAACCGTTGATGAGTCACTTCGTCTTTCAGGACATGCAGATTGCGGATTGTCGGAAGTTGAGACAAATCGTCGATGTAGCAGCTCATGTGAACTTCACAAAAGACATGCAACGGAATCTGATTCCCAAGAGTCTCAGAAACGACGGGCGCCTCGCTGCGGCTCATCGTCTCTGCGAATTCTGGAGTGATCAGTTCGACGGTCTGATGGAAACGTGTTGGGAATAACCAGAATCGATCGGATTCGATTCGGAACTCTCCGTGATCTTCTCGAATTCCGCCGGTTCGCAGGAGCACACTTTGATGCCCTGAGCGTATTGCCTCGCAGACGACTGCCCATTCCTTCAGGGCGTGCTCGCATTCCTGAACGGCAGGGGCTCCCTGATTCATCGTGGGTTTGCTCATGATGCGTGGCGAATGGACAGGTCGCGCTGGAAAGAATGAGTCAGGGTTCGAGTGAGTGCGTTCGAACCCTGTCTAAATGTCGTCTAGTGCTCGACGAATTTCTTCACGTAGGGGAGCGACTCAAGTTTGGCCTTAATCGAAGGATGTCGATCGAGCAGCTGGCCGAGGAAGTCCCATTTTCCGGATGTGAGAGCTTCGTGTGCACTCTGTGGCATCTCGACGGAAACGACTTGATTACCGAAAGTGATTTCCTTCTTCGGGAGATTCAATTCGAACTCGAGGTTGGGATCTGCCGCCGCAGCAGCCGCGAGGCGTTCCAGGTCAGCTCGTGAAGCTGTGACTGCGGGGATGCCGAGCGATGTGCAGTTTCCGAAGAAAATCTCTGCGAAGGATTCCGCGACGATGGCTTCAATTCCCCAACGCATCAACGACTGCGGAGCGTGTTCGCGAGACGATCCGCACCCGAAGTTTCGGCCACTGATCAGAATTTTTCCGTGTTGATGAGCTTCGTGGTTGAAGGGATGCGATTCATCCTGCTCACGATCATCTTTGAAGGCGTGCTCACCGATGCCATCGAAGCTGACGCAACGAAGAAAACGTGCTGGGATGATTCGGTCTGTGTCAATGTCGTCGAGCAGCAATGGGATTCCTGGCCCTGTGACTGTTTCGATTACCTGCATTTCAATTCCTCAATTCGTTCAACATCAAGCCAGGTGAGGCTGCGTGATTTCTGATCCCACAGAATAGCAGACCATTGATTCTCTCGAAAACGAATCAGCATCACGAATTTCAGACTCTGGCGATTCCGGTGAGAGAAAGTGGTGAAGATTTGCAGGTCATTCCGTTCGAGTTGAAGTTTCCGTTGAGGATGTACGAACGGCATGAGTTTCGTTGGAAATCGCGATTTCGCCGTCTCTTGCGTCAGAGAGATCGATCGCTCTGACGATTTTTCATCTCAGACGGAGCGCTACCCATCCACCTCTTTTTATCTTCGCCCATGCCCATGACTCATTCATTCGAGTCCTGTCCCGAGTTGCCTGCGCCTCCCCGACGCATCGCGTTCTTCTCTATCGTTGCGCTCACACTTGGGATTGGATTGGCTTACTGGGTTGAACGTCCGCGCGGTCCCGTTTGCCAGGGGACGTTGATGGCCCGGACAACTTACATCTCCTCTCCAGCAGACGGAAAGTTGGCCGAACTTCTCGTTGAAGAAGGTGCGAGTATCGAGATGGACCAGCCATTGGTTCGCATCGTCGATGACACCCTCGAACAAGCTGTCGTGACCAAGACTCGCGAAATTGACGCCCTCGAATTCCAACATCGACAGGCTCTGGCAGCTGCTGAGCTGGAACTGGCTTGGCGGCAACGAGCTTTGGATTCGGAGATTTGTGAGATCCAGCTGCAGTCAGCGACATTTCTGAAGGAGAAGTACAACTTCGAAATGCAGCAGAGCATGCTCAACGACATTCTTGCTGGTCAAGAATTGGTCATGGCGGACAACGACAGCTCATTCGTCAGTTCGCTGATCGTCGAAGGAGCGACCAAGCCTTCGGACCGCATGGCGACCATTCTGGAGATGGAACTGGCGAGCAACGCCGCTGAGGTTTCATCCGCTCAGGTTGAGATCTGTGATCTGCGTCAAAAGCAACTCGAACAACTTCGCCATGCACTTCCTGCACAAGTCCGTCGGACTGAGGGAGTCGACGTCGCGGAAGCGAATCTGAAGCGTGCACGTGCAGAACTTGATCAGCTTCGAGCCCAGCAAGAGAGCCTGACTGTCCTTTCCCCGTCGATTGGTCGGGTCGGTGTCTACCAGAATCGTGTTGGCTCTCGAGTCACAGAGGGAGCACCGATCGTTGAACTTCTCGACGATGCGCACCGGTATCTTCTGGTCAATGTTCCTTCGACCGAGATCGTCTCGTTTCCAATCGATCAGAAGCTGCTTCTGATCTTCCCCGGAAACCAGCATCGATTCGGAAAAGTGACTCTCATCGCTCCGCAGGCTCAGCACTGTTCACTTTTGAATCAATCTGCGATTCAGGTTCAGGTCGAACAGGTTGGGAAGATGTGGCCAAACGTCCCGATCGGCTCGCAAGTTGAAGTTCAAATCGATCGTTGAACCGTCGAGACGGTTTCATCGCACTCGCCTCACCGCATTGAACCGCTGAAGCGAGTGAGTCTGAAAACCGACGCTGGCTACGGAGTTTCCGCAACCACTCGAACTGGTTTCTCGAATCGGATTGGCTCGCTGTAGTCGGCGGTCATCAATTCGACCCCAACTTTCGAGTTGCATGCTCCAGCGGCAGTGAGAACGATATCGAACTCCTGCGAGTCACCCATTCCAACTTCAGCGACAGGTTGGAACACAACCCGATTCCCCTGAACCTGATATTGGCTGGGGCCTTTTGCGGACGTGAAGGTGAGCCCAGCTGGGATCACAAACTGAGTGAGGACGTTCTCAGCTGCTGCAGTTCCGTCGTTTTTGAGTTTCAGGCGGAACGAGACTTGTTCCCCAACGAGAACGGTTTGGTTCTGGCCGAGAACATCGATGTCGAGGTCGGCGAACCCCTTCACTTCGAGATTTGAAGAAGCTTCGACGATGTTGTTCTCATCGTCCCGAGCAACAAAGCTGAGGGCAATGTTTCCTGCCTGATCGGGGACAAGTTGAGTCTTCAGGTCTCGCGATTCACCTGCTTCCAGAACTTCAAAGTTTCGAATCAGAACTCGCTTTTCGGCGTCCCAGAAAGGCACGGGTTTCGCCGGGGAAAGTCCGGCAGGAATTCTCTCGATCACTTTCACGTTCGTCAGGCGTTGACTCGAAAGGTTGGTCACACGAGAAGTCAACTCGACCGGACGTCCAACGAATCCACGCTTGGGACCACTCTGGATCAGGCCGATTCGAGAATCGAGGATACGCAAATCCGAGTGTGTTTCCGCTTGTGTTTCACCGTTGACGGTCACGAGTGCTTGCGACGACGCCACACCGGCCGCTTCGGCAGTCAGCACGAGATCGATCGTTCGCGATTCTCCGGCCGGCAGTTCTCCAACTCGGTATTCAATGTCCTGCCCACCAGGATGGCTCAGCAATTCCGGAAGGATTGTTCGGAGGTAAACGTCTTTGGCAACACCCTCGCCGGTGTTCGAGATCGTCATTTGATAGGTCGCTGTTTTGCCGGTGACTGCTTCCTTCGGCCCCTTCATTTTCAGTTCAATTTTGGGAGCTGTCACTCGAATTCGGGCTGCGACGGCAGCTTCGAACGAGACGGTCGCCACACTTCCAATTTCGCCAGCTTCCATCGGGATGACGAGCAGCTGAATTTCCCAAACGTCCCCCGGGTGAAGCTCGGGACGTTCCCAGGTCAGGACGCCATTCGACAGAGAGGCCTGCGGAATTGTTCCCTTGAGTTTAGTTCCTTTTGGAATCCGATCTTCGACGACCAGCGACTTCGCTGAGCTACCGCCGACATTCTTGATGAGGATCGAGTAGATCAATGGCTCATCGATCGTTGCGCTTGCCGGAGCTTTCTTCTCGATGGTCAATTCTGGGCTTTGATCTCCTTCGTTGACATCTCGATCAATCGTTCCCCGACCAATCAGCTCGTTGTTGGTCTCTGGCTGTTCTGCTTCAGGAACTGCTTGTGCCTCAGGAATGTTGTTCGCCAACCCACTCTCTTGAACGTCCGAAAGAGGCTGGTTTCCGTTGTCGAGCTCAGCATCTGCTGCACCTCCGAATGAAAACGGAGCGACAGGGGCCATGCGATCGGTTGGCAGTGCGAGTTCGCGCGGAGTCGGGGATGATTCAAGACTCGACGGCGACAACCGTTCCTCTTGAATTCCCTGATGACTTCCGTCTGCAAATTTCACTTGAGGATTTGCTGGTGGCTCGATTGATTCGAACGGACTTGCGGGAGCTGACAATGTGTCTCCCGAGTCGGTTTGTAGCTCCATTCGATTTCGGTTCCGAGGAACGATCTGAGGAAGCTCTGATCCCGGATTTCCCGTTCCGTTTGAGAGATTGCCTGGGCTCACTTCTCGAGACGGGCTGACGTTTTGATCCCCGAAAAACGGACTTCCGTTTTCTTGAGCTCTGCCCGGAGTGATCGTAGGGAGTTCTCTCGTCGGGGCGGTCGAGAGCGGAGTTGGCATCACCAATTCGAGTTCGCCTGAAGATTCTGGCAAAGACTGTGGACTCGTAGTCGGCTCTGCGAGCGGAGCTGGTCGACTGAGGAGACCATCGTTCTTGGGTTGTTGTCGGGCTGGTGGAGTCGCAGCCTCTAGAGTCAGTTCCTGGGGATTTGGCCAGATGGGCTTCGCTTCCTCCGTCTCGCTTTCGATTGGGAGTTGTCGCGGCGCTGCTGTCAGTGGGAGTGACTGTGGTGTTGTTTGTATTGGAGCTGCTTCTGCGGATTTGTTTGTTGGAGAATTCGCAGGAGGGAGCAGTGTCAGCGGGACGACTTCGTCTTCTTCTGTACTCAAGGGAGTTGCCGAGAGCGGTGACGAAGCGGGAGCGTTCTGAGTTCTCAATGCCGGTGGGGTCGCAAATGGATTCTCTTGCGCTGGTGGAGCATTGTTCTGTACCGATAGCGTCGTTGAACCGGGTAGGACATCATCTGTTCCGCCAACCTCTGCAGCAGCAGGAACGGTGTTTTCGTACTTTGCAAACGGGTTTGGAGCATCTGTGAGTGCGAACGAAGTCACCGGTTGATTGTTTGATTCCGGTTGAGGAGCGCCTGGTCCGGGGAACGGTGGGTGATCGTTGCTCGTTCCAACATCGAGAGTCTCCGGCTGCATCGCCAGTGAATTCATCTGAGGCTCAACTGATCTGCTCAATCCTGGAAGTGTTGGACTTGGGCTTGCTTGTGGAGTTCCAGCGGTTTCAATTGGCAAACTTCGGTTCGATTCTGTCGGGTTTGATTCGGTCGCAAGTGGCCCACCGATTGAAGGATTCGATGCAGGCATTGCACCGAGTTGCGGCGGTGCTTCGACGCTGAGTCCGGGCAAAGTCGTCGGTGATGGAAGCACAACTTCCGAAGCGGGAGTCACGGCATTCTGATCGGCGGGTGAGTCTTCCCAACTGATCGGCTCAATTTCGGAGTTGTCACCGAGCTGTTTCTGATGCGACGGTCCGAACGAACTCTCTTTCTTGGGTGCCTCTGTGGGCGTGTTGTTTCCCAGCGAGAATGGAATCACCTCTGAGGAATCTTCTTCCGAAGCAATGTCATTAGAAACGGGCAGCAAGTCTTCTGAAGTGTTTTCGTTCTCACCGTTCGCCGATTTTTCTTTTGCAGCTTCCTCAGCTTCTCGCTTGGCTTTGGAGGCGACCCCATTGAAAAATCTCAGTGGGTAAGCATTCTCCTGAGCAGCTGGAGGCTCAACAAGTTTCTCGGATGATGGAAATTCCGAGTTGGCTGGCGCGGAAGGTGATCCGGTATCAACCGGGAAGACATCTGCTTCCACTCGCGATTCACCGACTGCGAATTCGACTCCTTGCGGGAATCCCCCTTGAGGATATTCGTTCGCAACGGGAGTCACTTCATCCGTGGATTCGATTGAGTCGTCAGCATTGAGAACAGTTCGAGGATTCCCAGCATCTCTGGAATCGTCTCTGCCGAATGGGTCTTCCAGCGGGACAGGGCTTGCCTCGATATGGACCAGCTCACCCGGTTCTGCTTCTTGAGAGGTTTCCGAACGAAATTGAATGAGCCCGGGAGAAAGTTCAGCGAGACCATTACTCCCGTTGGTCGTGGAAAATTCCTCCTCGCGCCCGTTCTCCTCGGTTTGCGTTGGAGAAGGTGCCGATGCAAGCGGTGAATCAACAGGCTGATTCGAGGATTTCAGCGGATCAGCGAGCGCAAAACGATTGTTGGGGAGGACCTCAGAGTTTGAAGCGGTCTCCGGAACCGCAGCAGCCGGAGTCGGCTCAAGTTCCTGATCGCTCTGTTCATTGAGATGATCGGGGAATTCAATCTGAACATCCTGAAAAAGATTCCCAGCGACTTTGGGCGTCTCTTTTGATGCTTCGGAAGGAGAATTGAGGGCTGTAAATGCTGAAGGATCAGGTTCAACATTATTTTTCTGCAGGCTTTCGTGAGCTTTCCAGACCACGAAGCAACTGCCGCCAATTACGCCCATCAGAACCAGGGACTTCACAATCAGGTTCTGCATTATGGGGAATCCTTTCCCGGATCATTGAAATCCCATCGAACGATGGGCGGTTCGAAAGTGCATCTTTGCACCGACAAGTGATAGCAAATTTTGCAAAACCGCGTAAAGGCGAATTCGAATGTTGATTTCAACGTGAGTCTTGATTCGTGATTCGGTCAATCAGTGGACATCGATCTGAACACGGACTGTTTGAATAGTCCGCTTACGCAAGTTAGAATGCTGACCGAAAATAGGTGGTTTTTAGCGATTGAATCGATTCTCGCAGCCACACATTTATTCCACGTCGATGGAGCGAAGTGGACGATAACTAAGAAGAGTCTCTTCGAGTCGTGATGACCACGCTTTGGGGAACAATGGAGCGACGGTGGAACAAATGCCAATGCGTCAACAATTTCTCTGGATCGCCGGTTGCTGCTCAATCATTATTTGGGCAGGGACACAAACTTGGGCGTATCAAGACGAGACACCTCAACCAGTGGGGCTGTCCGGGCTGATGGCAGCCTATGCCCCGGACGGCCTGAGCCCGGCCGATTTCGAGGATCTCAGCGAAGAAATTGACGAAAGCTGGAAAGAGTGGACCCTCGAAACCGGGCAGTTTGTCACGGATTTCTACGAAGGAGAAAACGACACTCTCGAAGCTCAGGAAACCGCGCTGAAGCGGGTTCGCGTCAAATTGAACACCATGGAGAAGGCCCTCGGGGATTCTCGATATCGCTCGATTCACGATCAGATTGGTCCGCTTTATTCCTCACTGATTGCCCGTGTGGATATGGCAGAAGCCGTTCTTGAAACGCTGACCATCGACGAAGAAACCGCTCTGAAGGTTCGAACTCAGGCAGCGACTGAAACTCTCAAATCCGCCCTGGCAGACTTTCGCCGGGATATGAACTCGGTGAGAGGCGGACAAGCCTGGCTGAAATGGGCCAAGTCCAACGAACTTCAGAATTTCCGACCTTCGAATGAAGAGTCGATCGAAGCTGTCAACAAGGTCAAAGCTCAACTCGAAACCCGAGAAGAATACGGAGACGAAATTCGCGAGTTCATGAGTCGCGAGTCGTTCCTCCAACTCGAAGATGCACTCGCTGCCGTTCAAGCAGCTGTTGCTCCAGTTTCACCCGAAGCACAGATCGAGCTTCGAGAACAACTCGGAATGTTCCTGGAAACTGTCGACGAGTACTACGACGAGCCATCGCCTGAGCTGGCTGCCTCGCTTCGAGAACAATTCGACGCGATTCGACTGACCGCCCCTGATGGGGGAGAAGCGTTGTCTTCAGCCTTCGCCGTTCACTTCCTCAACTACAACCTTCGTTTGGCGATCTCTGAAGGATTGCTGAACAAGGTGATCGGTGAGACCCGCAACGAGTCGTCTCAAATCAATGACTACATCATGGGAGCACGCGTCGTTGGAAACCAGAACTCCAACGTCAACCTTTCCGTGAACATCCAGCCGAGCACCAACGAAGCTCGCTTCGAGCTGAATCTTAATGGGGTCGTCCGAACGAACTCATTCGGATCGACAAGCCAGGCGACGATTCAAACGACCGGTTACCACACTTTCAATGCTGTCAAAAGCATTGGCTTCGATGGCAATGAGTTCTCGACTCGACCAGCGAGTGTTTCTGTTCGAGCGAATAACCGTCCAGTTGGAGCACGTACCCGTTTCAGTGGTGGATTGTTTGGCGGCATTGCAGATCGAATCGCAATGCGAGAAGCATCTGCTCGCATGGGGCAGGCGAACGGTTACACACAGCGAAGCATTCAAGAGGAAGTCAGTTCCGAGTTGAATCGCGAAGTCGATTCACGGTTTGCTGAAGCTTCAATGGAATTGCAAAACCGCTTGTACGGTCCGCTCCGCGAATATGGTCTTTATCCGGATGCAATTAAGTACTCCAGCACCAGCTCACAGATTCACGGTTCAACTCGACTGGCGAATCCTACAGAACTCGGTGGCGGGCGTCCTGATCCAGGTATCAAAGCTTCGTCGAAAGGAATTCTCGTTCAGGTTCACGAGACCCTGCTCAGCAACGGTTCGAATCGACTTGAGTTGGGAACCGAAGGCAAGCAGAAGCTGAGCGACGGCGAACTTCGTGAGATGATCGAAGAGCGATTGAGCAAGATTCTCGATCGCGAAGTCGACCTCGGAGAGCCAGATGAAAGCAGCGAAGGAACAATGTTCGTCTTCGATGAACCGAATCCGATTCGATTCCAGATCATCGAAGGGGAAGTCATTCTCACAATTCGTGCTGGTTTGGATCGTGGCGAAGAAGGTAGCATTCCTACTCAGATCATCACTGTTCCACTCAGTCCTTCTGTTGTCGAAGACAAAGTGATTCTGACGCGAGGCAATGTGGGCGTGAAGCCGGTCGAACGACCTTCCAACGTTGCCGAACAGGTCGCTCGAGCGAACGTGATGCGTCAGAAGATTCAAGCATCACTTCCTGAACAGGAAATCGATGCGGTCTTTGAACTCGAACAAGAGGGAAAGATCATCAAGCTGCGAATCACTTCGATTGTTGCCGAGAGCGGTTGGCTTTCTCTCAACATCGAATAGCAGTTAAGTCTTCGCCTGTCGTTGCTGAGTGAATTCAGTTTCGATGGCGAATTACTTTGCTGAGACAATCAGATCAATTGAAGAAGGACGTTTGCCCGCTGGGTGAACGTCCTTCTGTTTTCGCTTTACACAGGACAAACGTTCGGAAGCGAAGTTTTGCAAACAAAAAAAGCCGTCCGAGTGATTCTCGAACGGCTTTGTGCTGTCTTGATAGATGAGGATCAAGCAGCCCGGTCTTGTTTTCGGTTTGATCCGGGGCCTCCTCGTGGCGGGTATCCGTATTCTCTGAGTTTTCCAGAGAGAGTTCGAATTCCGATTTGCAGTGCCTTCGCCGTCAGTTCGCGGTTTCCGCCGAAGCGGTTGAAGGTGGCTTCGATCAACTTGCGTTCCATCTCGCGAAGAGTCATGCCGGGAGCTTCAGTCGACTCCTCGGTTTGTTCCAGCCATGGAAGCAGTTCTTCAACTGTGACGTCAGAGCTGCCCGCGAGGGAACAGATTCGATTCATCACGTTTTCGAGTTCCCGAACATTGCCCGGCCAGTGATGAGTTTCAAGGCGATTCAAGGCTTCGTTCGACAAGCGTCGTGGATGCTGTCCTTCTCGGACACTTGCCTGCTGAAGGAAGTGTTCTGCGAGGCACGCGACATCTTCGATTCGCTCACGAAGTGGAGCGACGGAGATGACGTTGCGTTCCAGAAGTTCCGCCAGTCGAAGGTCAAACTTCTGCTCGGCACAAAGCTTTCGCAAGTTTGCTGATGAGGTCGCGATGATTCGTGAACGGACAGGAACAAAGTTCTCGCCACGCTTGTACGCACTGTTACGAATCGCCGCAGCGAGTTTGGCCTGAACAGGCAGAGTGAGTGAATCAATGTCTTCCAGAACGAGCGTTCCGTCGGAAGCAGCACTGATGCGGCCTTCGCATTCTTCGTCGCCGAAGAGTTCTTTTTCGACAGCTGCCGATGTCAGCAGTTGGCAGCGAATCGTCAGCAAAGGTTTACTAGGGCCGGAACGTGTCAGGTGAATGGCTCGCGCTGCTTCACTCTTTCCGCAACCGACTTCACCGACGACGAGCACTGGCTGATCGTGCTCGGCAGCGAAGTGAATCTGGTTTCGCATTTCGCGAGTTTGACCGCTGAAACCGATCAGTCCGTCAAACATGCGGCCTTCGAGTTTCTGGCGAAGTTCCAGGTTCTCGATGATGAGTTGTGCTCGCCCCACAGCTGCGAACAATGCGCGACCGATTCGTTCTGGAGTGAGTGGAGGATCGACAACTTCGCAGGTGAGTGACTTTGGTAAGTTCATTCGCTGGCCGATGGATGGCAGCAGAACGAGCTGCGTTGGTCGATCAAGCCGACGAAGTTCTGAGTCGAGGTGTTGCACCTGCTCGATCGACTGTGGTTCGTCGATGACTGCGGCGGCGATCTCTTCGTCGAGGGCTAAATCGCGGAGTTGTTCAATGGAGGAAACCGCAATTGCGTCGTACCCGTTCCTGCGGATTGCAAGTTCGAGTTGCCGTTGAGCAGCGGGATCAGCTGCACACGCAACGACGCGTCCGGTTGGGCGAATAGTCGCCGGTGGGGTTGAAACAGACATGAGATTCCTGTCTGCGCGACCAACCAGTCATGCCAACAGCTGAGCTGGTATGTGAGAAGCATACCGCTGCGGAAATGATGATTGGAGGCGTTGGGTGATTAAGTGAGAGATGAGACTGAGGTGGGTTCAGAGAGGAGAGGGAGTGATATTCCTGACCGGCAGTTTGCGTCAAGATGCTTCAAATCGAATTTTCAACGATTTTGAAATGATGCAAATTTTTCATTCAAGTCGCCGATCAGTTGTGCCGGAGAGGTGCGAGTGTCTCACCCGCAAATGGCGACGATGGACTGATCCTGTAGGGCCAGAAATGTGATTCGCCAATCACTTACAGCAGCTTGGAGAGCGGGACTCAAGGTCACCCAAGTCGGTTGCAACGGTGTCGGATTCCTTAGGATCAATGACAAGAAGATGAAACTGCGGTGAGAGTGGATAGGGCAGTTTGGTCACCAATTGACATCAGAGGCACTTGAGATGGTCCGCGGTTCCGGAGTCTTCTGAGGCGATCTTTCTGATCCTCAATCGTCGTCGAGGTCCAAAGTGACAACATCTTCGATGGCTGTGTTGCCTCAAGAAGTTGTTCCTGAAGGGCGGACTCAGACCGCGAATCGCTCGGTCGGAATAAAGAAGAGGCTTCCGTTGGGCGAGTAGATGTCTCAGCCATGCAAAGAAGAAATATTGAAAGCGTGTGAAAAACATACCCGGCAGGTGATTGAAAGGGGCGTCCTTGCCATTTTCCATCCATGTTTACCGAGTGGGGACTCGGAGAGGTGTTGAGTAAGTCACTCTCGCCCATCTGCCGGGTATGCACTGAAAGCAGGGAAATCAACTAACAGAAAATCTGTTTGGTGTTGCAGGCGTCCATCACAGGGCGTGTGGCTGCCATGTGATCTTGAGGACGTGTTCTAAGCACATTGACTTAGCTGGAGAGTTCCTTGAACAGGTCTCCAAATCCGGGCATGTCTGTTCGCAGCTGTTCGAGCCAGGCTTCGGGTTTCCAGATTTCAACGCAAACGACTGCACCGACAATCATGACGTCGCCCCCTTTGGGAACGTCGAGGAATTCTCGAAAACCTTCCGGGATCAACAGGCGAGACCGATTCGCCAGTTTGACGTCAGATGAACGGGTCGACAAAAGCCGCCCAAGCCGTTGGACGTCGGTCCATCTCTGCTCCATACGACCTGTGCGGATCTTCTCGCGGATCAGCGATACGCCATCGCTCATCCGCTGACGCCAGTCGGCAGCTTTCCACAAGCTGAGACATCCGTAACGTTCCTTCGCCAGGATGGTCTGACCGTCGTCACCTAAGACAGCGGACGCAAACTCCGTCGGCAGAGTGAGTCGGAATCGATCGTCCAACGATCGACGGTACTCACCTGTGATGAATGCGTCCGGGGGCATGATCCAGTACCAGCAAGACTGTTGGTCACTTTTGTAACAACAGACTATTGGGTGCTTTCCCCACTTTCAATTCACTTTTTAAAGAACTTTTGGGCGTGTTTCCCACATTCGTGATGCTAATTGAGAAACGGTAGCGGTCAATCCGATTGTGACGCATTTGTCGAAAATTTCTCTGAATGAATGAGGGCGCGCAACCCGCTCACGACTGAATGAACCGCACCGATTCGCACCCGTTTTTTGCAGGAATTCCGCGATGTTTCAGCTTCTTCGTGACAAGTTTTCGACCGCGCAATTGAAGGCCCGCTATCAAAGACTTGTTCAGGAGAGACTACTACAGCTCACAGAATCGACGTCGACCATGCCTGTTTCTGAAGATCCGGGAGACTGGGAGATGGTGGGTGGAAAACATCAGAGTGGGCAAGATCCCCACACTCAGGCGATGACGCGTGAGCAGGTGCGGAAGCTCATTCAGGAGAATCCTCACGCGAGCAACATTCTGAGAACGCTCGAGTGTTACGTGACCGGTCCGGGGCTGCAGTTCAAGCACGAATGTGTGTGCAAGTCGAGTCGGATGTCGGACGCTGACGACGACTTGCTGGAAGCAGCCGACAGCCTGTGGGAAGCGTTTCTGCAAAGTGCCGACGGACATTACTCCTCGCAGGAACATGCTCGGAGGACCTGGCGAGATGGAGAATGTTTCATCCGAAAGTTCGGACGAGAAAGCTGGCCGCCGTCCGTGCGGTTTGTCGATCCCGAGCGGTTCGCAGCGACTCCTCAAGAACCGGACTCACAGGGAATTGTGACAGCCCCGCATGATGTCGAGACTCCGCTGGCGTATCTCTACTCATCACGAGGCGGACGAGTCGCTTCCGCTGGTCTACGCGCTGATCGAATTCCGGCCGATGAAATCCTTCAGACGCGAATCGGAGTCGATTCCAACGAGAAGCGCGGGCGCTCACTCTTCGCCGCGATTCTGGAACCGTTGATCGCGTATTCGAAGTGGATGGAGACGGAACTCTTGGCTCGGAAGCTTCAGTCATCGATCGTGCTGTGGCGGAAAGTTCAGGGATCGTCACAGACGGCGGATGCGTTTGCGGAGAATGCGGGAAGCGGCACGACTTTGAACGGACAGCGCCGCGAACGGTTCTCTCCGGGATCAATTTTGACGACGAATCATGCGACCGACATTCAGTTCCTTCAGCCCAACACGAATTTCGGGGACGCAGCGTCTCTCGGAAGGATGTTGCTGTTGTCGATCGCGGCTGGGGCAGGGCTGCCAGAGTTTATGTTGACGTCGGATGCTTCCAACGGAAACTTCGCTTCGACGATGGTCGCGGAGGGGCCGGCGGTGAAGTACTTCCAAAGTCAGCAGCAGTTTTTCTCGAAGGAGTTTTCGAGGCTGTGGAAATGGATCATGCAAGATGCGGTCGAACTCGGTTTGCTTCCGATCGATTTCTTCGAACGTGTGACAATCAAGTGGACGTTCCCGGGACTGGTCAACAGAGACCGCCCGAAAGAGCGGCTTACGGATGCGCGGCTTGTCGAGTCCGGAATTCTCTCGCGGGCAGAAGTGGCTCGCCGCGATGGGGTCGATCCTGTGGTGATGGAATCCGAGCGAGAACGCGAGCGAGGGCTGGAGTCTGATTCGTAAGCTTGGGCAAACTTGAATCGCAGACGGATCGGCGGGAACGAGCGAGGTGACTCTCGTGAATCATTCCCGCCGATGGAAGCAATGACAGATTGCTGAATCGCGGGAACTCCGAGTGTTGACTCGTTTACATCTTCTTGCGGTAGACGACCGCAGCATCAATTGGCTCGAAGCTGGCGGTCTCGATGGCTTTGAGGGCACCGGGTGAACTGTCGACGACGTGGATTTCTGCCCGAGTGATGAAGTCTGATCGCAGTCGACGCAGAGTTTCGATGATGAGCGTCGTTGCGAAGCCCTGCGAGCGGTACTTTTCTTCCACGTATAAGTCGACCAGCCCGATCACGCGTTCTCCCCAGCGGGGCATGAAGTGGTCCAATCCGACGACGGTGAGTGAACCGATCCGCTCCTTGGTGCGTTTTTCTACGAGGCTGAAGTACATCGATTCGATATTTCCGAAGTGTGTCAGCCACCACATGGTGGGATTCTTCGGTTGCTCCATGACCTGCAGCTCGGATCGTCTGCGGAGCCCCATGAGCTTGATGTTCATCGGATCGCGAGTCGTCCGAAGATCGCGTTGAAAGACGGTCGACCGAGACTCCGGCTCATAGCCGGCTGAAAGCATAAATGGGGCAGCCTGGGCATCTGACTCGAGAAATCCGGAACAACGCGCTCCGCCGTAGAGTCCGAAGTAGAAGGGATCACAGTAGCGAGACTGACCAGCCTGTATGGTCTGGGCTCCCTTCTGAAGCAAGTATTCTTCTGCTCGCTGCAGCAGTTCTCGACCGAGTCCCCGTCGCTGATGAGTGGGGCTGACCACGATCCAGCAAATTACTCCCCGAGAGTGGTCGAGTGAATTGAGGTCTTTCGAGAATCCAAACCCGGCGTGGGCGAAGCCGACGACTTTCCCATCTTCCACAGCGATGATTAGACCTTCGGGGTCGAAATAGGGAAGGCCGTACGCAGCGATTTCGTAGGCTTCAATCGAGGAGGGTTGAGCCGCCCCACGTCCCAGCTCTGCCCTGCGACACAACTCGAAAAGAAATGGGGGATCGGAATTCCGGAAGTGTCGGAACTGAATCACTCATTCTCCTTCGTGGATTGCATTGGGGGCCAGTGTCTCCTCGTGATCATGGGGTTCAGACCATTCGTTCTGAACAGTTGCTTGCTGATGTGAGATGTTGAGTAATGGTCGACAATCGACGCTCCAAAATTCACACCAACCAGTCCCGTTCACTTTCAATTTCTTGAATCTGCTGACAGCCAACCCTCACTCAATGCCGAATCTTTTCTTTTCAATGCTCAGGGCACGAAAGTCAAGACTCGTTCCCGGTTTCGCCGTTTTTTGCGCTCGATCAAAATCTGGTCGCTATCGACGTCGCTGCAAGACTCTATTCAATCAACGAGCAGTTTCGGAAACTGAGCTGAGTTGTGTGATTCTCCGCGATGCTTACAACACTTCTGAGATCGGCATTTCGGAAAGGGTGATTCCTTGAGTCGAGGAATTTTGGTATGCTAATTCGCTGGAATGTTCGACGCAACGTTCGCATGCCCCTCTTTCCGATCGATCCAATTGCCGATGCCGACATCCGAAGTGACTGACAGCGATTTACTCGCTTATCTTGATGAGATGCTCCCCGTGGAGCGAGCGACTCAGATCGAAGCTGTGCTCCGTGAGTCTGCAGGGCTTCGAAAGCGAGCAGCTTTGTTGTCTCGACGACGCGATCATGGAGCTCACACCGTGGGTGAAATCTGGCGCCGACGTCAATTGAGCTGTCCGTCGCGTGAAACTCTGGGATCGATGCTGTTGGGAGTCGCTGAGCCGGACCTCGAAGAGTACATTCAGTTTCATATTCAGGTCGTCGGATGCCGAGTCTGTCTGGCCAATCTGCTGGATTTGAAAGAGAAGCAGTCTCAGGGTGCCGATGACAGTGGTCGTCCGCAAAGATATTTCGAATCGTCGGCGGGACTCTTTCGCTCCCAATATCCACAAGACTAGACTGCCTCTTTATTCTTCGTCCTGATTCACTCCATGGGAAAACTCCAGACTCCCGGGAATGTTGAGCACTCGTCAGGTCGAGAAGTTGATCTCTTTTGACTGATCCGCAGAGACTATGATTTTCGTTCTCGATAACTACGACTCCTTCACGTACAACCTCGTCCAGCGACTGGGGGAAATCGACTCGTCGCTCGACATTCGTGTCTATCGCAACGATCAGATTTCCTGCAGCGAGATTGATGCGTTGAATCCATCGAGGATTATCATCTCGCCGGGACCATGTACTCCGGCCGAAGCTGGCCTCTCTTGCGAAGTCATTCGCCACTTTGCTCCTCGTGTTCCGCTGCTCGGCGTCTGTCTGGGGCACCAGTGCATTTCGGAAGCTTTCGGGGGAGAAGTCGTGCGGGCAGATCGTCTGATGCACGGTAAGACTTCTGCGATTCATCACGACCAGCAGGGGATTTTCCGAGGAATCGAAACTCCCGCAGTTCTGACCCGATATCATTCCCTCATCGTTCCGGAGACGACACTGCCGGAAGAGTTGATCCCCTGTGCTTGGACGCGAGACGAAGATCATCCCGCAGAACTGATGGCTGTCCGGCATCGAGATTATCCGGTGCACGGAGTGCAGTTTCATCCGGAGAGCTTTTTGTCCGACTGCGGAACGGACATCCTTCGGAACTTTCTGAAACTGTAGTCCAGCTTCAGAGAGGTTTCGCAGCAATTCACTCGGGTGCGATTTGCTGAGTCTCAGGGCTGGCAGAATGCGAGTGCCTGCGAGAACAGGCTTTGCTTCGAGAATTCACTTCAAGAAAGTTTCGATGTGATGCGATCGCTCGAAGACATTCCAGAACTGGCGGATCTGCATTCAGGCAGGTCGTTGATTCGTGTGCCAGCTGAGCAGAACGTGCCGTTCACTTCGCGAGTGCGTGCGATCGTCGATACTGCAGAGTTTCAGCGACTGAACGAAATCAGTCAGCTTGGGCTGGTTTCCAAGGTCTATCCCGGAGCTCGTCACACTCGATTTGAGCACGCACTGGGTGTGTATCACAACGCTCTTCTCTATTTGAGACAGCTCTCCAAGGACTCTCGTTTTCGAGAGCGGGTCACCGCGCATCAGGCGGAAGTTCTCATCGCTTCATCTCTGCTGCACGATCTCGGGCACTGGCCGTTTTGTCATCCCATTGAAGATCTCGGGATTTCCGGACTCGTCCCGCATGAGGTGAGAGCTTCTCGCTACTTAAGCGAGAACGCGGAATTGTCTCACGTTCTGCGTGAGCAATGGGGTATCGATCCCGATGAGGTCCTGGAGATCCTCGTTCCGAAGAAGTCAGATACAGGACTGAAGCTTCTCCGCTCGATACTGTCGGGACCAATCGACGTCGACAAGATGGACTATCTCGATCGTGACAGTTTGCATTGTGGTGTGCCGTACGGACGCAACTTCGATCGCCAGCGACTCATTCAGTCACTCGTCTTAAATGAGGAGGGCGATGGTCTCGCGATTACTGAAAAAGGGAAGACAGCTGCCGAGTTGATGGTCTTTGCGAGGTATGTCATGTTCAGCGAGGTGTACTGGCATCATGCTGTTCGATCCGCGACGAGCATGTTCGCGAGAGCTTTCTATTCAATTCATGAGAATGTCGATTTGAATCGCCTCTTTCATTCAACCGATGCGGAGATGATTTTCGAATTGAGGGCTGCTGCGAAGGATACTCCCACAGAAAAACTGATCGACTGTCTATTCGGTCCGCAACGTATTCTTTACAAGCGGGCGATCGAACTGAGTCATGATCAGCAGTCGCCTGCGTACACTGCACTCGCTGGTCGACCTTATTCGGAAGTCGTCGTCATTACCCAACGCCTGATCAAGCGGCTGAACGACGAAGGGCTAAAGTTGGCGGAAATGGATCTTGTGCTCGATACCCCGCCTCCTCACCGGGAAGTGGAGTTTTCGATCGACATCTTCTTCCCTAAGCAAAGCCAGTTTCGTCCGCTACAGGTTGTCTCACCGGTCGTGGATGCCCTGGCGACGAGGCAATTCGACGACTGGGTGAAGCGCGTTCGTGTCTTCATTCACCCGAAGCATCGCGACGCCGTCTCAGGACTGAACTGGGAAAGACTCCTGTTGGAAGCAGTTTCCTCCGAAGGGTGAGCGATTCGGACGCATGTTCATTTCGCTTTCGACTCGACTTCCATCGACATCGTTCGTTTCTGCGAATTGAAGCTTGCGTAAAACAGAAAATCTCGGCCCTCCTTCAAGTGTGGAAGACCGAGATCGTCAGTTTACAGCATGTCGCTCGTTGTGAAGTCACTCACCGAGATCACCAAACACGTTGGGCGAATCTCGGAATGTGGGCTACTCGCCGGCGCGGAACGGAGAAGCTGGGAGTCCGTTCTTGTTGGACAGATTCGGTTCAGCTTCCTGGTGCCATCCCAGTCGCACTGACTTCGGCATCGGAACATCATCGGATGAGACCACAACGGTCTTCCCTTTGATTTCGGCTTTCGCTGGTTTGTATTCACCATCTTCACCAGCAATTTCGAAGTGAGAGAGCGGTTCGCCGTTGCGCGACACCAGCCCATCGCCGACATGGTCAAAGCGGAGAACAATCTTGTCGCCTTTGACGTTCATTGATTTGAAGAGTGGTCCGGAGTAAACCAGGTCGTCGTGGCCGTAAGTCTTAGCGAGTGCCCACAGAGCGAGCCGGTAGCCGACGTCCTGCTTGTTTCGCGGATGAATGTCATCGAGATTCCCAATATCGACTGTCACAGCCATACCTGTATTGGGGATAGTCAACGCTTCGGTTTGAGCTTCCCAGACTTTCGGGAGGATGACGTCTTCACCTTTGTATCGGTATGGAGCGAGTTGAACGTAGTAGAACGGCAACTCAGGATTGCTCCACAGGTGTCGCCATCCACTGATCAAAGCCTTCATCTTCTCGAAGTAGAGCATTCCATCATGACGGTTGGACTCGCCCTGATACCAGATGGCTCCGCGGATCGCGTAAGGGACGAGTGGTGAAATCATTCCATTGTAGAGAGCGAGCGGAGACTGATGATTCACTTTGCCGTCCGGGCCCACTTCTGGATATTCTTCGAGCTTGTCAGCGATCGACTTCAGAGCAGGAACTTCTTTAAAACCGACGGGAGGAGTCCACGGTTCGATACGGGTTCCGCCCCAGTTGGAGCCGATCAATCCAATCGGCACGTCGAGTTGAGCCTGCAGGTTGAGTGCGAAGAAGTAGCCGACAGCTGTGTAGTTTCCGACTGTTTCGGGGGTTGTCACTTCCCAACCGTTCGAAGGAACATTGTCCTGCGGAGTCTTCATCGGAGTGTGAGGAATCTTGATGTGCCGAATCAGTGGGTAATTGGCAGCCGCTCGTTCTTCCTCAGCGTTTTTGGAATTGTTGACGGTCCATTCCATGTTGGATTGACCGGAACACAACCAAACTTCACCGACAGCAACGTTCTTCAAAGTCAGCTCGGAAGAACCGGCAATTTGAACTTCGTAACTGGGACCGGTTTTGAGGTCTTCAAAAATGACTTCCCAACGGCCATTTTCGTTGGCGGTTCCAGTTTTGGATTTTCCTTGAACAGTCACCGTGACTTCTTGTCCGGGCTCATCCCAGCCCCAGATGGGAACTTTCTGGCCACGCTGGAGGACCATGTTGTCTCCGATGATCGAAGGCAACTTGACTTCGGCGTCGACGCTGACCGGGGCCATACAGCCGATCAACACCGCGACAGAGAACATCCATTTGATTGGTTTCATCACAACTTTCTCTTCAAGAAAACCACAGGTGCTGCCCAACTGAGGTGATTGTCAGCCGGACTTCCATCAATGAATTTCGATTCTATTGTGAACCGGTCGTCAGTGGAACTGATGGCGCGTCCCAGTCATGGCTTTGTGAAATTCACAGACTCAAAACTCTGACGTCGTGGCAAAACTTGAGGAGAGAACGCACTCGGCGGGGAGAAGCGGTATTGCGTTCATTTTCCGGTTCGTGTTATTTCTTCAAAAATGGCTCTTTGTTCCCAATTTCGCTCAGGTGTCGGGATGTTGGCACTGTGAGGGAACTTTTTATTTGTTCGAATACAATCGTGTCCACAGGATGTACGGATGTGGTGTGCTAACTGTCAGGAAGATGTCGCCACCGAAATCTCACAGGACGGGCAAACTTTAAAATGCACAACCTGCGGTGATGTTGTCCGTGAAGTATTTGCCCCAAGTTTGCATCCAGAAACCAAGTCCGCTCGTGAGTTGCTTCAAAAATGGGCCGAAGAACAGAAGCTGACGATTCAAAAATCCTCTCAGCCCAAAGCATCACCCACAGCTACGGACTCCGCTCACATCGTCCAGAATCCAGCTGTAACCGAACAACCACTGAACGAACAATCTTCGCCGACTATAGCTTCGCCGGTTGAGTCAACGAAAAAAGAAACTGCTGCGCAACTTCAATCAAAAGGTGCGAAAGAGCCTCGCGACGAAAATGCACAGCAACTCGTCGAAAAGAGACTCATTGACAAATCAGCTGTGGAAGAAGCAGATACCGATCAAAGCGATGTCGACGACTTAAACACGAGTCCAAAATCCGTAGACAACATTTCCGTTTCGAAATCAGTTCGGCCAGCGGATCAGCGTAAAGCTGAAACTCCTTCGCGAAGCAGCAGCGATCCGAGCTTTCGCGTTGATACAGCTCATGGAAGTGAACAATTCAGCGATAATCGGGAAGACAGCTCGCATGGGAAACGGCGACGACTGATTCCGCGTGCTCCTGACTTGTCTTCTGTAAGCCATGAACAGATGGAAGAAGAAGTCGCGACCTCAAATGAATTGCCCGTTGACGACTTTGAATCGTCGGCCGATCACGAAACGGGGCATGACCGCGATGACGAGACAGTAAGAACTCGTGATCATGTCAAAACGATGGAATCACGCGCGACGCGTCAGGAAAATCACTCCGATCAAGTTCCTCCGCCACCACATTTCGATATGCAGAATGTCCGCAAGAAGTCACGTTCCCGTCCCGGAAAAGTGGAAGCGATGTGGGGACAGCTGCTGGCATATGCTGGCGTCGGCATTCTGACACTTGGATCAATCCTCGTCCTCTGGGGATACTTTGGAGCCATCGAAAGCTATGCCTCAACCGGTTGGCTGTTGTCGACAGCTGGGCAAATGCTCCTGCTGCTTGGCCTGGTGACTCTGATTTCTGGAGGGATGGAGCAAACTAAAACTGAAGTCACAGAACAGATCGAATACCTCGGCGGACGGATGATTCGCATTGAGGAGTCAACGGAACAGCTCTTACACGGACCGCACTTTGTTCGACACAAGGAGGCCTCTCCGAAGAATTCACAACTCCATCCGAAAAGAGCGGAATAGGATTTGAACTGATTGGGCGTTCTCCCTAACATTCGCCCCGCATCGATTCGATTCGACTGAGAACAGGGAGTCAAATCCAATGACAGGATACACAGTTCATACTGGGTCAAACGACAAGTTCCGCGACGGATGGGACAACATTTTCTCGAAGCCGAAATCGAAGACTGCTTCAAAGAAAAAAGCAGCAACGAAGAAAGTAGCTCCCAAAAAGAAAGCTGCTGCTGCCAAGAAGAAAAAGAAGAAGTAACGGTCGGACAGGATTGATCGGCCGTCGATGATGTGCTGCAAGTGACTCGCTGTGGAACAGCGGTCTGTTTCGTCGGTTATCCATCAAATGACATTGGAGGTCAAAGATGTCACATTCTGATCAATTAAGTGATCAACGCGTGCTCTCCCTAGACGATCAGGACAGCGCTTACGAAATCATCTCAAGCGACGAAGTTGATCGTGTCGTTGAGGTGCTCGAAGACTTGATGAATCGAGTGAAGAGCGAAAACATCCGCTCGATCCTCGATGAAGCAGCAGACGAGATTTACTCCCTCGTCTACTCCGAAGAACACGCTGACGCGGACGCTGCATAAGCGCGAAAACGTCGCCGCTGAAGTCTCGGATTCGCTCAGTCAACGACAGCATGTCGCTGTTCGGTTGACGTGCAGACACCACATTCGGACACGGACTTCGGCACTCGCATTCGATTGAGAAAGCCCCGGAAGCAGTGCGTACGACTGCTTCCGGGGCTTTCTTGCGTTCGAGAACGGTAATTGCCGTGGAATCCTCACGCAGATGCCTTTCAAGGGGACTCGAATTCGAGGATTTTGACCGCGTTTTTGAGTCGACACTTGCTCGTTCTCCGATTTGCGAGGATAACATGAGCGGCGTTTCGAAAATGCTGCGGTGGACAGGGTCATCATCACCGCGAGCCAGCTTCGCGAACCGCTTTGCCGATCCATTGAAGTGATTGTACTGGAAATTGACGCGCGCAATCGCTGTCGGCCGCAGACACTCCTTGCATGAGACGATCGATTTTCCATGACCACAATCACAGGTATTACAGCAAGAGACATTCGCTTTCCGACGTCACAGCATCTGGATGGGTCAGATGCAATGAATCCAGATCCAGACTATTCGGCAGCATATGTTGTCCTCGAAACCGACGCGCCGAGCGGAGTGTCAGGTCATGGGATGACATTCACGATCGGACGCGGAAACGAATTGTGTGTCGCTGCCATTCAGGCACTTGAGCCGTTCGTCATTGGAAAGAGCCTGGAAGAGATCATCAATGATCCCGGGGCATTCTGGAGCTACATTACCGGGGACAGCCAATTGCGATGGGTCGGACCTGAGAAAGGTGTGATTCACCTGGCGACAGCTGCAGTTGTGAACGCGGTCTGGGATCTTATTGCGAAGGTCAAACAGAAGCCGCTTTGGCGTCTTCTGAGCGAGATGACTCCTGAAGAACTTGTGAGGTCGATCGACTTTCAATACATCACAGATTTCCTGACACCCGAAGAAGCGTTGGACATTCTTCGTCGACAGGAACCGACGCGACAGCAGCGCATCGATCATCTGCTCGCAAATGGACTCGCTTCCTACACAACTTCGGCGGGCTGGCTGGGGTACAGCGATCAAAAACTTCGCGAGTTGTGCCGACAGTGTTTGAGTGACGGTTGGCAATGTTTCAAGATTAAGGTCGGTCAGAATCTGGAGGATGATATTCGCCGCTGCGAAATTATCCGGGAGGAAATTGGTCCCGACCGCAGACTCATGATCGACGCGAATCAGGTGTGGGATGTCGCTGAAGCCATCGAGTGGGTTCAAAAACTCGCGAGGTTCAATCCCTGGTTTATCGAAGAGCCAACGTCCCCCGATGACGTTCTTGGCCATGCTGCCATTGCCAAAGCGGTTGCCCCCATCAAAGTCGCGACAGGTGAGCACTGCGCCAATCGGGTGATGTTCAAGCAGTTCTTGCAAGCGAAGGGGATGGGGGTTTGTCAGATCGACAGTTGTCGGTTAGGCGGCGTGAATGAAATTCTGGCTGTGTTACTCATGGCAGCGAAATGTGATATTCCAGTTTGTCCCCATGCTGGGGGTGTCGGCTTGTGCGAGTACGTGCAACACTTGTCGATGTTCGACTACGTCGCTGTCAGCGGAAAGACGGAAGACCGGATCACCGAGTTCGCTGGTCATTTGCACGAGCACTTTGTGAATCCGGTTCAAATGAGAAACGGAAACTACCTGGCTCCGGAAGCAGCTGGTTACAGCATTGAAATGTTCCCTGAATCGCTCGATCGGTTTGAATATCCAAACGGAGAAGCTTGGAAAGAGATCATCGCTTAGAGCACTTTTTAATGAAGATGTTGACCGCGACGAACGGCTCCGTGAATGACCGTCCAGATGAGTCCCTTTACGGTGACCGGTCGACCGTTCGCGATGAGAGTTTCGGTCGGTTCGAAACGTCGGGGCCGAATGGAGACTGCGGGAAGTGTTCGACTTCTGGAATAAAGCGATACGATCCGCCATTGCGGGCTGCGAGTTCTTTCAGGAACTTCTCGCCCTCGTCATCTCCGAAACCAATGCAGTTGATCGACACTTTCGCGACGTTGGCTTTTGAGACGTTCTCCACGACGCGGTATTTGAAGTCGCCGTCGGTGAGGAAGTAGATGACTTCCGGACGGAGTTGCAGTGCCATCAAGAGCGCGATTTCCGGGTCCGTTTTTCCTTCCGGCTTGGCGGTTGCCATCCAGCGAAGGTATCTCTGCTTGGCTCCGTTTGTCGCATCAGCAAGTTGAGCGGATGGCATCGGGTATGCGTGTTCATTGAAGAGGATCATGAAGAACCGCTGCGTCTCTTCCATCGCTTGAATCGATGTGAGCAATTCCATTTGAACCCGAGCGAAGCGAGTTTTCGTCGGTCCCGGGAAAGGGTGAAGCATGCTCTTGGAAGCGTCAACAACGAACACGACGCTGTGACCTTGAAGATTGACTCCAAAGAAATGTGCGCCCCCGAGTCCGTCAGCGTCTCCATCGCCATTTTTCGCAAAGACCCCCGTTGGAATCAGCGGGCCGACGTCTTCGCTCATCGTTCCGGTCCCGTTCGAGGGAGCCATGCGAGGAAGGTCTCCTGCGATTTCGTATCGAGGGGCGGAAGTGACCGGAGCGGAGGCGGGTTGAAGAAAGCTGGGAGGTGCTTGTCGTTCTTGGTTTGAGCGATCTGCATCAGCTTCGACGCCGAAATTCATCTCGGCGGTGACGGTCATCTCGGGAAAGTCGCGAACTTCACTGTTTCCGACGATCGTTGACAGCTCGAGAGATCTGGCTTCCGGAAGAATCATCAACGCAAAAACGCCGACGACCATGAGATGGAGGATCAGCGATGCAGCTGCCGGCACCCCTTTCTCAATCATTCTCATTGTCGGACCTGCGAAGATGGAAGAAGAGAAGAAACGAAATCCGAAACGTCGTCTCTTGCATACAATCGGCTGATCGAAAAAAGTTCTCTCCAGGATTTACGGTAACCAGCAAGAATGGAAGATGCAAAAGTGAAATCTCGGGAATCCTGAGACGCAAGCCGAGACAATGGGGAAACGTTAACAATTGTATCGGCTGTGTGTGCTATCACTGCGTTGACGCGAGTTGTCCCATCTCAGATTTGCCGCGACCTCACTTGAGCAACTCCCGCGATCACCGCATCAAGCAATTTCAGGCGATTTCAGAGATTGAACGACCAAAGGTGAAAACGCCAGGAACTGATTGCTTTCAACGACCAATTTGAAACTTGATCGAACAGGCGATTTTAAGTGTTGATTTGCCTTCAGAATTAGACAAAAAATGGCCTTCAGTGCTCATGGAATCGACGAGGGAATTCTGTTTTGAACCGGAGTGAATAGCGGTTCGTAGCCTATTGCATTGCTGAAATTTGTACTCTCGCAACTGACGGAAACCGGATCATGAACAGCTCAGTTGAGTCCCCCAACGACGAGACCGCTCCGATCGTCTTTTTTGACGGTGTTTGCGGTTTCTGCAACGGGACTGTCGACTTCCTGATGAAACGGGACCCCGATCACCATTTGCGATTCGCACCGCTTCAAGGGGCAACGGCTCAGAAGCTTTTGACGGAGGAGCAGAGAAATCTCGATTCGATCGTCTTCAAAGAATCAACAGACGTCTGGAAGAAGTCCGCAGCGATCGTGCGCATTCTGTGGAAGATCGGCGGTGTCTGGAGTTTTCTCGGAACGTTGCTTTGGCTCGTCCCGTTTCCGATTCGCGATTTCTTCTACGGTTTAATTGCCCGCGTGAGATACAGGATTTTCGGCAAGCGTGAAGCTTGTCGAATGCCATCCGAAGAAGAGCGGAACGTGATGCTTGAGTAAGCAACGAAACGTGACTTCGCGGATTTTGGTGCTACGCAAGATTTGCTTTCTCAGAGAACAGAAAAGCCACCAGAGGACATTTCGAACCTCTGGTGGCTCACAGTTTGAATTGAAGCAGATCAGAGTTGGCTTGGCTCCGCGCCATTGCACGAGGGCGATGATTGCTCGTCTACCGCTCTGAGATCTTCTTCTCAATTGAGTCTTAACGATTCTTCTTCGTATCGACTTTCATCACGAGATCAAGCTTCGATGGAAGTTCTTGTCCGTTTGCAAGGAAGGTCAGATCGCCGACGATGTGCATTTCGTTGCTTGATTCGACGACGTCTTTCAAAGATGGATCGTACCACAGCGTCCCTTTTGATGACTCAACGTTGAGCGCGCTGTCTTTAAGTTCGAGTGGCAACTTTCCGCCGGTGATTTCGAACGTGAGCGACTTTGTTTTAACGTCGATCTTTTCCATCGACTTCCCGTTGTGCTGCTCTGGCCCAGCATAGGTGTATTCGCGAACGAGATAGAAGACCTGACCGCTGCCAAGATAAGCTTCTTCGTTCCGTTCCCAAGTGTCCCCGACAGAAACCGGTTCTGTTGGAAGGCGATCGATTGCCATCTTGGTTTCTTTCTGGAGTCGATCGTCCGACAACTCGTCAGAGAACGCCTCCGGGAGATCCTGATTGGAGTCGTTTGTGTACTTCGCCGACTTCACTTCATGGTTGTCACCGAAGGTGATTTCCCAAGTCGATTCGGCAGCAACAGCGATGTATTTCGCGATGTCCGCGAGGGGGCCATCGAGCGTGGCATTGTTTGGATTCCCGGTGTCGAAATTGAACGAAACACCTCCCGGAAGTTCCATGTTCATCTGCATCAGCTCCAGATTGCCAAGCACTTTGACTTGCCCCGGAGTCGCATTCTCAACGGTGTCCTTCATCACGATGTAATTGTCGACCGCGGTGACGATGTCCATACCCGCGATGTTCAAGGTTTGATCGACATCCATTTCGATTTCCGTTTTCGTCACCTCACCCTGTTCAAACGTGGGCGAATAGGAGAGGTCTGTCTGGGCGAAAACGGTCAGCGGCGACGAGATTAACAATGCAGCCAGGGACAGGATTCTCAGAACCATTCGATCATTCCTTCATTTCTTGTGTGTAGACAGGTGATGGTGAAGCAACTCGACTTTCTTTTAGAATCGCAGAGATGCCTCCAATGAAGGACTGGCCCAGGCGATTCGTTCTCTCATACGAATTGATTCGCACGAGAGATGAAATAATTTGGCAGAAAATGCTGGCTTTCTCTCTTTTTGATCTCGTGTTTGCCCCAAACCTTTCTGCAACTCACATGTGCTAGTCGCTGTTGAATCTCGATGAAACTGTCAGTTAGCGATTCAGTCGAGTTCGGAGCTGAGACGCCTGGCCTTATTCCGGCGGGTCCTGAAGTATCTCTGTCGGTCGATCATTCTGAAGCTTCCGGATTTCTTCGATCGACTCATTGATTTGCTGAGTCGAATTCATGAATTCGTAGGTCAGCGTGAACTGGCGAGTTTCGTCAGCGGCGAGGACGGGAATTCGTCCGTGCGGCCGCTCGACGCTTCGATTGAATGGATAGGAAGTGCCGGGTTCCAGCCCTGTGACGTATCCGTTTTCGATCGTGGTCAAGTTTTTCCAAAGCGTGAAGCATGGCAATTGGTCGACGTTGTACCTAATCGTGGCTGCGCGATTGCCTTCGCTGTTCTTCAAACAGACCAGCGTCTCGGAATTTGCATCGGCATAGAGCTTCATCAGATAGACTTTTTCGATGTAGCCTTTCGTCGGGGCGGCATAGGTCCATGGGGCATCAATGTCTTCCGTCGCTGCTGCGTTCATTGGCTGAACGGATTGCACTGGAGCGATGAAATTCGCTCCTTCTGACAGCAACGGCACACCGAAGTTGGTGTGATAGATGAGTTGGATTTCTTGAGGGTCCGATCCGATGTTGGTGACTTCGTCTGAGATCGTCAGCTCGGTCGATCCTGGAATCGTGGAGACTTCGGTGGTCAGCTTTAGCTTCGGCCCGAACAACATCGATTCATGAACGGTCCCACGCAGGCGAATTCGGTGAGGCGGGGCTTTGTCGATTAGCAACTCGACACGCGAGGCAGGGATGTTCCCGACCTTTCCGTGGAGCGTCAGCATCATCTCCGCTTCGGCACCTGTATTGTCGGTGAACTGATCAACTCCGGGATGCCCAGCGAACTCCAGGCCGCATCGGACCATCCATTCGTTGAATCCTTCCAGCCATCCAATTCCTCCGCGAGATTCGAGGTTGACCCACTGCGGGTGGACGACTTCTTTGACCGGAGATTCCCAACCGATGCGGAAGTCGTTGATTTCCACATCGAGAATGCTCATGCCTCGTGTTGGGATGACTCGAAAGGCCATCGCACCATTCTCGATGGTGATGAGATCGACCCCATTCTGCTTGCCTCCGTGCAGCACTTCCTTGCGGACTGACCAACCGGAAGCTTTTGCGATGCCATCGAAGTTTTTGGAAGAGAGAGTCTTCTCTCGAACCCATTGGCCGGACTGCGTATCAATCAGCACGAAGCGGTGACTATCGGCTTCGAGATCCTCGGCTCTTAAGACCGGCCAGATTGCGCATGTAAATATGACGACACGAAGAACCGTGCTGAGTGAGCGGCGCATTGGTGAGTGTCCTGAGAATTCAGAGAACTGAGATCCAGAAGTGGTTCTCTGATTGTTGACGACTTCGAATTGAATCGCAACCTGAGACGACAAATGTCATCGTCAGATGGACTCGTCAATGCGTCAAGCACTTAGGACTGAGCAACGCTCGCACGTTCAACTACGCGTCGATGACGGCGTCTTTCTCGCCGAGAATCTGGGCTGTAACGTCCTCACTGAAGTCGCTGACGTCGTGAGGTTTCTCTTCTGAGGGAGGAGGAGCGCCCACGTTCATGCCAACTCCCGGATTCAAGATCAGCGAGGGAATCAAGTCGCGAATGGCACCCCAGTAGGTTTTGAAGATGGGGTAGTCGAGCGACGGGTTTTCGACCTCGTATTGTGCCATGCGATCGCAGAGTGCTTCGTGGCGATAGCGGGGATGACGATGGTGCGGTCCGTGGACGAAGATGTCGAAGTTGAAGTACGTGCAAATCGTGGTGATCGGGCTTGAACCGATGACGGTGCGCGTTCCCAGAAGCGGATCGTAGCTTCGCATTCCGAGATGCTCTGTGAACTTGCGAAACGTCTGGTAGATGCCTGCGATGACATGCGGAATGATCCACACGATCAAGAAGAGGTGCCAGCTCGAAGTGACAGCGACGAGTGTGAAAATTGCTGTCCATACAACGGCGATGGCAATGTACTCGTTGCGGATCAATCGTCGGACTTCGGGATTCTGAAGTGACGAATCTTTGTGGAAGTAGAGTCGTCCGTAGACATATGGAGACGTCAAGAACCCGAACGGGATTTCCAACCAACAAAAGATTCTACGGAACCAGAGCGACGCATTCGGGTCAGAGTAGGGCCACAGTTCCCAGTCGGTCGACTTGTTCAAGTAAGCGTGATGTCGAATGTGGCTTTCACGATAGACATGGAACGGAACGAAAATCATCGTCCCGATGAATCTGCCAATGATGATGCTCCACTTTTTCGATCCCCCCAGCGTGTGATGGGCTGCTTCGTGGAAGCAACTCGTCCAGCAGAAGAGGGAATACGAGACGAGCAGTGTCCAGAAAGCCCATGTGATCCAATGGTCGTTCGGCCAGGAGAATGCGAGCGCAAACATCCCGGCGAGTCCGATCGGTGCGAAGAGAAACCGAGGAATCGTAGACCATGACACGGACTGTTTGGACACGGAAGTATTTGCAGGCTGGCTCATCGTGCTCGACATTGGATTGAAACCACTTTCGACAGTTTCCTCCATGTTAGGTCCCGTCACGAACGGATCACTTCATCTATTTTAGTCTCCGGTCCCATTTTACCCAGAGTCTCATGCGGCTTGAAGATTTAGTTTGATCCTGACGGTTGCTCGGATCGTGTCAGCCTCGACTGTGTGTGCAGGTCGTAAGTTGCTTCACATGAAGTGTTTGCGCACAATGTTGCGGTTTGCGAAGAGGGCCATTCGCAGGTTATTCAGAAACGACGGTTTGTTGCTTCTCAGCTTCGCTGCTTGGACACAATGAGCTTTGAGGAGGTTCCGATTTAGGTCGGTTCCAAAGCGCGAGGAGTGCTGGGAGAGTGATGAGATCACTCAGAAGTGCGATCGTTAGGATCGATGCCATCAGCAACCCGAACTGACGTGTTGGGATGAAGGCACTGAGTGCGAAGACGAGCATCGAAGCAGCACAGATCAGCGTTGTTTGAAGCATCGCTGCTCCACAGACAGCCACGGACTCAATGATCGCTTCCCGCGTGTGTCCTGTTTCCATCGTCTTCATGCGATGGAAGCATAGGAAGTGAATGGTATCGTCGACTGCGATTCCCATCGCGACCCCAGCCGTCATCATGGAACCGATATCGATCGGCACGGACAGCAGGCCCATCGCTCCGAACGTCACAATGACTGGAAAGGTATTCAGAACCGTCACCATAAGTGCCAAAGCGGGCTGTCGGAGGACGAGCAGCACAGAGATTCCGATCAGTCCAAAAGCTGTCAACAGGCTCCAAAAGAGATCGTGCATGATCATGACTTGCACACTCTCAATGAGTGGCATCATCCCTGTGTATTCTGCACGAACTGAGTTCGGGGGAAGCTCTTGTGCGTCGAGAATCTTTTCGACCTGTGCTTTGATCTTCGCCTGCAATTCTCCATAGCTTCGGCCTTCCGTGGCTCGCACGCGGCCAGTCAGTCTCCAGGCATCTCCGTTTTCACCTGAGTGAAAGTAGTTCGACTCTTCGAACAGATCACGAGAGTCGTAGAGTCGTCGACGGATCAATGCTTGTCTGACCAGAGGGCCTTTCGATTCTGTCCAGACTTCTTCGGGGAGAAACGAACGTGCGGAGAGGACGCTATCGATACCCGGAACAGTCTCCAATGCGCTGTGAATTGTGCTGACCAGTTCCACCTGTTGAGACAGACTCATTGCGTCTTCGTTTTCGATGTGAACGACCACTTCGACAGGCACAGATGGTCCGATCTTCTCTTCGAGCCACTGGTAGTCAGTGATAATTTTCGTGTCACTCGCGAAGAGTGATGTCGCGTCGACACTGGTTCTGATTGATCGCAATCCTTGGCCCAGACCGATGATGCCCACAATCGATACGAATGTGATCAGAACGGAGTAGCGGACGACGACACATCCAAACGCGTGGAGCTGCTTTGCTGAGAACAGGTTGGTGGACTCTTTCTTTCGAATCGGCCACTTGCAGAGTGCGTCGGGAAGAACTCCCATCAGGATTGCGACTGTCACGAGCAGTCCGCAGGCGCTGATGCGTCCGAACGCAGCGACCGGAGCAATGCCGCTGACTGCGAGAGAACTCAAGCCAACGGCTGTTGTGATGGCAGCCAGGCAACAGGGAGCCCAGCCTTCACGCATTGCTTCTTGGACCGCTTCCACCGGGGGAAGCACGTTCGATTGTGCGAAATAGTAATTGCAATAATGGACGCCCGCCGAAACTGTGAGGACGAAGACGAGTGGAGGAGCGACGATCAGAACAGCATCGAGCGTAAGTCCGGAAAAATAGACAGCTGCGAGAACGAGACCTTGACCCAGGCAGGCGATGCCGATGATCAAGCCGGAAATTCTCCAGGACCTCAGACAAGCAATGCACAAGATGGCAGCGACGAGGGTGGAAAGTGCTCCGTAAAAATTGATCCCCTCCAGACTTTCCGCGTCAATCGCAACTCCATCGTGCGGCGGTCCCGCGACAATCAACTCTGCCTGAGACAAGCCAGTCACGTCTTCCGAGACATTCAAAAGGTGCTCAATGGATTTCTTCCGGGCTTCGTTGCCGTCATACGTCAGCACAACAAGAGCGCAACTCGTTTCTTGATCCGGACCAACGAGCACTCCCGTCATTCGTTGAATTGCATCTTCAGTGGACAACCCAAGCGGAGGAGATGTCATCTGCTCAAGAATACCGGGACCAGTCAGAACACGTTCGAACGGGACAACTTCCGGAATTTCAGGCAGTGAATTCCGGGCCATGACTTCTTGCTGCAACTTCAGCAGTCTGGGATCGTCGAGCGTGCAGCCTTCCCAGCTGACATAGACGACGTCATTCCCTTCAAAGTTGCTCCGGAATTCTTCAAACGCCTGTCGCTGTGGATTGGTCGGAGACATCCACTTTTCAGGAGTGATTCGCATTCCATCAATGCTGCGAATCGCACCGACGATGACGAAGGGAACGAGAAGACCGATCACCGCCAGCGTGAGCCAGGCACGTTTCTTGACGCGCTGGCGAAACACTTCGGATTGATCAGTGAGTGCGTTCATTGAAGCTGTGAGAATTGGAATCGGTCGGAATCGAGATGTGAAACGGTCTAGCTATCGCGGTGCATTAGACGCGACCAGATCGTGCTTCGAGAATGATCCACGATAAAAACTTACCTCAATTGCGATCTCTCAACGAGTTTTTTGCATGTGGCGATGCGTGATGCCGCTCGATCACCGGCGAAAGCGTTCATTCTCGTTCGAACTTGTAGAAAGCGTTGATTGAGAGAAATCGGATCGATCCGTTCACCCAACCTGTCCTGATTGCCCAACGCAATGTGGAGAGTCGCAGCCGCGTCCCACCTCTACGGTAATGCACCGGGTTATTGAGGAATCAAGACTCGAACCACGTCATAGCCACACAGTGCAAGCATCACGGCAGCGATAACCAACGGGAGTGCGAAAGTATCTGATTTCAGGACGTAGCGTTTCGGTTCTTCGGAAGTCTCAGGTTGTGCAAGAGCGCTGTCGAACTGTTCGTCGGCCGGAACTGTTGATTTTTCCGGCACCCTTCGTGTTCTCATCTGGAAGAGCCAGTAGAAGCACCAGACTGCATATGCCAATGCAACTGGAAGATAGAACCAAGGGGTTTCCAGATCATCCTGATCGACTCTAAGCAAAACGGTGGCCAGAGCATTATTTAGAAAGTGAAACAGTACTGGCGCCCAGAAGCTTCGTGTTGTGAGGTAGACCCAGTGAAGTGTCAGGCCGACCGGGAGAATCGCAAAGATATGAGGGGGATACATGTGCACCCCGGCAAACAACAGCGTGGTCAGGGCCACTCCGAGTGTGATTCCCCATCGGCGGGTCAGACCTTGTCCGATCAACCCACGAAACAGAAATTCTTCGCCGATTGCTGGGACGACAGCGATGAAAAAGACTGCGAGGAGCAGCGTGGAGTCGTTGAATTTTCCAAGAACTTCATGAACGTCCGTTCCTTGAAACATTTCCAGAAGAGGAATGTTTTCCACAAGTTTTGCCCAGCCGAGTTCCCCGAGTTGCATCATGGAGTCAGCGATGACAGTCATCGGGACAACCAGGCTGGTCGCGACCAGCAACTGGCCCAACGACGGTGAATCCATCTTCAATTTGCGGAGCGGCCTCGGAGACATTCTCCACAAGCCGAGTGGAATCAGAAAGACATAGCAGACGAGAGCTGGAGCCGTGACGACGGTCAACTTCTTGTTCGGCGACAGCGCTTCGAACCATGGCTCGAATTGGAAGTCCTGAAGCTGTTCGACGTTTTGCAGAGTGACTGCCATCATGGCGATGATCACGACTACCATCCCGATCATCTGCAGAAGGAAGAACAGGAAGATCCAGAACAACGATTCAGGAAGTCCCGGTCCTGCTGGCCGAGATCGGTCGCGGTTGTCGATGACGACCGAAGCCTCACCCGAAGAATTTGAATATTCAGGTCGAGGAGCGTTGTCGAGGTCTTCGTTCATAGTCTCTCATGGGCGAGGCGGGAAATCGCGAGAGCCCAACTTCCTATTGCAGCACCGCCAATGAGCGGATGCATCAGCCTGAGTGTCAACGTTTCTCTGAGGAGATTGCCTCAACACGATTATTGCTTCGGCGAGCGACTTTGCGAAGCGTGTTCACGAAAACAGCTTACGCAACAGGTTCTACAATCGCGACTGGCGCACTTATTCCGGTCTTCGCGAAACTGCAGGAACGATGACCACATATTCTGTCTCAGAAGTGCCAAGCGAATTCCTCGGCACGAGCGGGCAGTCTTCAATTGAAGAGAAAGTGATTTATGACTGGTTGTTGGAATTACTTCTCTGGAGTCGACTTCTGTTGGGCCATCAACGCCATGCCTCTCCAGGTGTATTCAGCTCCTGAATAGAGCGTGATCAAAACCATTGCGATGATCATCCAGTCTCGAACGGAAACGAACAGCTCTGCGTATTGACCGAGAAATTCCATGAGTGCTGGACTCATGGACGCAAGGCAAAGCGGGATGGTGACCGACTGAATGATCATCTTCAGCTTGCCGCTCCATTTCGCTGAGAAGTCGATTCCGTGGCCTTCGAGGACAGATCGCAGACCGGTCACAAACATCTCGCGACCGATCACAATAAACGTCGTCCATGGACAGATGCCGCTGTCGGGATGAGCTGTCAGGAAGATCAATGTTCCGCCGACAATGACTTTGTCGACGAAGGGGTCCATGATGCGGCCAAGAACCGTAACCTGATTCCATTTTCTGGCCAGATAGCCGTCGACATAGTCGGTGGCTGCAGCGATGACGAAAATTGCTGTCGTCAGAAGCCAGTAGTCCGTGAAGTCAATGAGTGCCAGAACGACGAACGAAAGAATCAGTCTCGAAAAGGTGATCAGGTTCGGGATGTTCAGTGATTCTTCCCGAGCAGTCACCGGCGACTCGTTCGACGTTTCCACCTCGTCCGTCATCAATCTTCTCTTTCGTTTCAACTTGGCACTGTTAGAGCGACCGACTGCTGCGGTGTTTTACGGAGAGAATCTAACCGGAAACAATTTCGTCTTCGGATTCGTCGTCGGAAAGAACGCCGACAAGATCGTAGTCACGAGCTTCGACAATTGTGACCGGCACCATATCTCCTGGTGTCAGATCATCGGATTCGATGAAGACGTTTCCATCGATTTCCGGAGCATCGGCGAAGATGCGACCTACCCAGACTCCGGGAGTGTCAGTCGGGCCGTCAATAATGCAGTCAAGTTCATAGTCAACGAGCGACTTCCCGAAGTCGAACGCGATGCTTTGCTGTGTCTGCATCAGTTTCTGCTGACGGGCTGTCTTGACCTCTTCCGGAAGATGGCCATCCAGCTTGACGGCCGGCGTTCCCGGTTCCAGTGAATAGGGAAAGACACCCATGCGTTCAAAGCGAGTATCAGCGACGAACTGATTGAGCTCTTCAAATTGTTCGTCGGTCTCACCCGGGAAACCGACCACGAATGTTGTGCGAAGCACAAGATTGTCAATCCGGCTGCGGAGTTTCTCGACGAGCTCGATCGTCTTGTCTCGGTTGACACGTCGCTGCATCCGTTTCAGGACCTTGCTGTTGATATGCTGGAGAGGCATATCGAGGTACGGCAGAACACGTGAAGATGCTGCAATGGTGTCGATCAGCTGGTCCGTGAAGTTCACCGGGTACAAGTACATCAAGCGGATCCAGTCGATCCCCTCGACTTTCTCAAGCTCCTGAAGCAGTTGGACGAGGCGAACTTCTCCGTAAAGATCCATTCCATAGTAGGTCGTGTCTTGAGCGACAAGAATCAGTTCGCGGACTCCATCCTCGACGAGTTCACGAGCCTCTTCCACAACCATTTCGATCGGCTTTGTGACGTGCTTGCCGCGCATGCTTGGAATCGAACAGAACGTGCAAGTCCGATCGCAACCTTCTGAGATCTTCAGGTAGGCAAAGTGCGACGGTGTGATTCGAAGTCGGGCGCGGTCATCAAGTGCTTTAACAGCAGCGGGCCGAAACAGTTCTCGTTGTTCGCGATGTCCACCCACCAGCCTGTCAGCGACGCGGGTGATTTCATCTCGACCAAAAACCCCGACGATATGGTCAATGTCGGGCATCTCGTCGAGAAGAGTTCCACCGACACGTTCTGGAAGACACCCAGCGACGATGACTCCCTTCGTCTTTCCGGACTTCTTCAGGTCGAGCATCTCCTGAATGACAGCTTTGGATTCCTTACGCGACTCATCGATGAATCCGCATGTGTTCACGATGACGAAGTCCGCCAGGTCGGGTTGAGAGACGAGCGAGTAGCCGTCCAGCGCCAGCGATCCAAGCATCTTCTCGCTGTCAACGAGGTTTTTGGGGCATCCCAAACTGACAAATGCATAGGTCCCCTTCGAGTACCCAGCTTCGTCCGTAACTGTGCCTGAATCAGGACTTGGAACATCGATGATTGGAAGATCGACCATAAAATTGTCAGTGAATTATTGAGGAGGATGCAGTCGTTGAGATCCTCCTCCGGTGAGAAATCGCGTCCGAATCTGGAATTCTAGCATGAGTCGAGTCGATTTTCGATCATCGAAACCTGATGTCTTTGGACAGCTTGAATCGTCTTGCTAGACCCATTCAACTCACATTCCGCAACTGAAAATGTGATCGCTCACGCACATCAACGAAATTTCAGGAACTTGACGCTTCAACGTTCGATACCGCAAGGCGATCTGCAGTCTTTTGCGGAATGACCTACCGAAGGTTGCTCAGCCATCAACGAGTTGTCACGATCTGCAGGCAGATTCGCTTTTGAATTCGTTGAGCGAAGTGATCGCCTGACTGAGACTGAATTGAGTTATGTCGATTGTTGAAAAAAAGCACGAAGCAGAAGGTGTTCGGAGCGTCGCAATTTACTCGGAATGCGAGCAATTTCGGTACACCTTAACCCGCACATGGAACCGGCCAGTTCAACGACGAGTGGCATTCATTGGTCTGAACCCGTCGACCGCCACGGAGTTGCAGAACGACCCGACTGTCGCTCGATGTATCCAGTTTGCCAGGGACTGGGAGTTTGACGAAATGACTATGCTGAACGCGTTTGCGTTTCGGGCGACTGATCCTAAAGTGATGAAGAAGCACGAGTGTCCGGTCGGGATCGACAACGACCGGTACATCCAGAAAGTCGTTCAGCGGAGCGATCTGATCATCTGCTGCTGGGGAACACATGCGACTCATTTGGATCGGAGCCGGGAACTCCTCGAGAAGCTTGAGCAATGGAAGTGTTCTCTCCATTGCCTGAAGTTGACGAAGGCTGGCCTTCCCGGTCATCCCCTCTATTTGAAGAGATCATCGGTTCCGTTGCAGCTGGCTTCTTCCGAGTGAGGGCACAATGCACTCTTCGAAATCAGGCCATCGAATCCTCGATAACGGATTCTGATTAAGTGAAGTCGAGTCCTGTCATTGTTCCGGAACTGGTCTTGAAGTGATCTGTTGCGAGACCAACCTGCTGAAGCATGCTCACATAGAGATTCGTGAGCGGATAGTTGTTCTTCTGATCGAATGCCAAGTGCTGGCCGTGTCGGAATTTTCCACCAGCAAGTAAGACTGGCATGTTTTGGTTGCTGTGATTGGATGCGTTTCCAAGGTTGCTTGTCAGAAAGACAGACGTCCGGTCGAGCAGGCTTTCGCCATCTTCGTCGACGGACTGAAGGTCTCGCAGGAAGTCTCCCCAAGCACCAATAATGGCAGCTTCGACAATCGCCAACTGCGAGAGCTTTTCTTCATCCAGCCCGTGGTGACTGAGAGAGTGATAACCTTCGTCGACTCCATCAAGCGGAACGACTCCGCCTGAACCCCCCAGATGATAGGTGATGAAGCGAGTTGAGTCCGTTTGAATGGCCAGACGAACCATGTCTGCCATGAGCTTCTGAATTCCGATGAAGTCATTCGCGTTACGAATGTCGACCGGTTTTTTCGCATCAACTTTCGGCTTGGGAAGTTTCGCCCATTCTTCATTTGCTGCGAGTCGATACTCGAGATCACGGACACTCGTGAGGTACTCATCGAGCCGTCGTTGATCACCTCGACCAAGCTGACGCGACAGTCGTTTGGAATCGTCCATGACGAGATCCATGATGCTGCGTCCCTCACGAATTCGCTGAGCTTGGTTTTCTCGCTCAGCCGGGCTGTCGTCAACGAAGAGTTGCTCGAACAACCGGGAAGGAGAGTCCTCGGCGGGAATCATCGACCCGTTTTCGGTGTAACAGGGGCTGTTGGTTCCGCTGCTGGCGAGAACCAGTGAAGGGAACCGGGTTTGGTGTCCAAGGAATTTGGACATGTACTGATCGAGAGAAATGGTGTTCTTGCCCTGTCCATTTCCACCCATCGGTTGCGCTGACAACAGGCTCGCTTCGGCGCGGTGTCCTCCGCTCACTTCTGGATGCGAGGATCCCGACACAACGGTGAACTTGTTGCGGATGTCTTCGAGCTGTTTGAGATACGGGCTGGCGGTGTAGCCGAATCCGGAATCTTTGGGGTTCAGATTCTCACCGAGAAGCCCCAGGCCAAGAGTCATTGCGACGAAGCGTCGAGGCTGGCGAGGTGTGCTCGAGTCAGCAAACGCTTTCTCCATGGCGGTCAGCCAGGGCAGACTGATGGCGACGCCGGCACCACGCAAGATGGAGCGTCGATTGAGTTTCAGCCCGCGTCCGAAATAGATTCGTTTACTCATCTGTTTTACCTCGTAGTCTGTTGTCTTCGGTGTATCTCTTGGCGACGAGAAGAATGTCTCGGGTTGTTATTCTTTGTTACTTCGATTGGAAGATGTCACTGACAACGACCTCTTCCACGATTGTGCGAAACCCGAATTGATCTTCGCGAGCAGCTTCGACGATTTTCTTGATCTCGTCGCGATCTGAGAAGGAGATAGGGGCTCCCGTTCCGTATGTCAGCAGTTTGCTGGCGAGATTCTCAGCGAGGCCTTCGGGATTCTGACAAACGAGTTCTTGAAACTCAGCCAGATTGTCGAAGGATTCTCCGGATGCAAGCGAGTTGCTGGGATCAATGACGGCTGCACTCTTGGAACTCTTCCCTCTTTGTTGAGGATATCGATCTCGCCAGGCTCCTGATGCGTCAAAGTGTTCGAGGACGAATCCGGGTGGGTCGATCGCTTTGTGGCACGACGCGCAGGAAGGATCGGATTTGTGCTTATCGAGCATTTCACGAATGGTGGTCGCACCTCGAATGTCCGGTTCGATTCCCGGGATTCCCGAAGGGGGAGGAGGGATCTCGACGCCGAGGAGCCGCTCAGAAACCCAGACACCACGGAGCACTGGAGACGTTGTTGTCCCGTTGGCTGTCACTTTCAAAATAGCGCCCTGAGTCAACAGTCCGCCCCGGTTACTTTGTGGATTGAGCGAGACATACTGCAGCTCGTCACCTTCGATTCCGTCAATCTCGTAGTACCGAGCCAGGCGTTCATTCAGGAACGTATGGTCAGAGCGAATGATGTTTGTGACGCTGAGGTTGTTGTCGAGCAAGTACTGAAGAAAAGTGTGGGTTTCCTCCAGCATCGATTCCTGAACAATCAGGTCAAAATCGGGATGCAGTCGTCGATCGGGTGTCGTGAAATCAATCTCAGAGAGGTCGAGCCACTCCGCAGCAAAATCGGGGAGAAAGTTCAGTGCTTTCGAATCGGCGAGCATTCGCTGCACCTGATCTCGCAGGACGTCTTCGTTCTGCAGCTTCCCACGACTTGCAAGATCGAGAAGTTCTTCGTCAGGAGGAGAATTCCAGAGGAAGTAACTCATTCGAGTCGCGAGTTCGTAATCGTCGAGTTGATTGGAAGGCTCGGTGAAGTACAGAAATCTTGGCGAACACAACAGCGAGCGGTATCCCAGTCGAATTGAGTCGAGAAGATTCTTGCTCTCGTTGTAGGATGCCATCGCGAAGTCCAAGTACGGCTCAATTTCGTCTTCGGTCACCGGTCGACGAAAGGCTCGATTGGCAAATTCGAGTATCAATTCCTTGAGGTCTCGGCGTGGTTGGTCGCTGTTGACTTTCGAGAACTTCCAACCTTTCGGGCTGTGAGAGATCTCGAGATCTCCCAACAGTTGTTTCCGAATTTCCTGATCGGTCGGACCAAGATGAATGCGATCGACAACGATGTTTTCAATCGCAACACCGGGGACGTTCTGTGGGCCTCCCTCGCCGGTTCCGATTTGTCCGCCAGCGAAGCGGGCCTTCTTTAATTCGACATCGGCCGGTCGGATTTCAAGCATTTCGCCTTTTTCGAGCCAGCACTGAAACGTCCACTCGTCCAATTTTTCGGTTGCTTCGAATGCCCCCACCCAAGAGAGCAACGATGAACTCGAGACACACTTCCCGGACCGCACGGAGCACCAGACTCCTTTTTGCTTGGGGATGTTCAAAGCTTTGGCGCGAACGGTGAATCGATACCAACCATCTTCGCGTGCCGTGGTCGCAGGAACGCGTCCGTAGAATGAGACGGTTCCCGACCACGTGACAGCCATCCCGTCGATTAGTTCGGGTTCACGAGTCCTGCGACGCGGATTCGTTCTCGAAATTGCTTTCGCATCCAGCTTCTTCGTTTCGAGATCTTTTTGAGACAGCGCACGTTGAAAGGCGTCATCCAAAGCAAGGTCAACAATGTCGAGATGCTGTTGCAACTGGAAATGGGACATCGCCTGTCCGTCGCTGACAGTTGTGAAGCCACTCGACTTTGGCTCTTCGGGCATTCGTTCAGCGAGTGGAATATCAATTCCGAGCAAGTCATGCAGGGTCCGCTCGAGTTGAAGATTCGTCAGGCGTCTCCCTTGAACACGACCTGTCAGTTCGCGCTCGTGTTTTTCCAATTGTCGGATCCAGCCGCTCAATTTTTCTCCGAATGCCTCACGTTCGCTGTCCGAAAGATCGGAACCTTCTTCCGGAGGCATTTCCCCCTGTTCGACGCGATCATAGATGCGAACCCATCGTTCCAGATTTTTTGAATCGGATGTGTCTGCTTGCAGAGCAGTGATGTCGAAGTTGGCTTCCGAATATTCGCCTTCATGGCAACCGGCGCAGTGTTCTGTCAGAAACTTATTGATTTCATCAGGACGTTTGCGAGTTGTTTCGGCGTTCAAGATGGATGCGGAGAGCAGCAGAACGGACCCCGAGACGCAGATCAACAATGATCGCAAGATTGAATTGGGGCAGAAAAGACTCATAGGAAAACCTTGAGGAAGTTGCTCTTGCCAGTGAACTCGCTGGGATCGTTTACTTTAGGTAGTTCAGCGGCGAGTCAGAGTTCTCTCAAACGAGTTCGAAAACTCTTTTGGTGGGACTGCTTATTGTGGGGACGCCCAATGGTCGTACTCGTAAGAGTGCTTGATTGGAGCGGTTCGTGCGTGAAGTTGCCCAGGTAGGGGTGGGCGGGAGTGTTTCAACAGGTGTGGTTTGCATTGGGTTGAGGTTCGTGATTGGGAACGACAACCGGGTGACCAGTGATGTTCATCGGCTCTTTGACAGGCGCCGTTTCAGTCAACTAAGTCGATGCTTGGGTTGGAGATTCATCACACACCGATCCTGCAGGATGCAACAAATCTCCTCACGTATTCTACGTTGCACCCATGCGGGACTCAACACAATTCAAGGACAGCGACGACATTCGTAACTTCCGGTACACGCTTTTCCGGGTACAAAACTAACGCCGAAGCAAGTCGATTGTTTCGAGAATTCTGCCAAAATCGGCCAGCGCAATTGCAGGCGTTATTCGGTCCAGCCCATTCGCTGTAGCCAGTCGGAGCAGAGTGATGACCAGCGAGTGACTGGTTGATCGTCGACAGGCCGCAATCCGTAGCCGTGACCGCCCGATTCGAAGACATGTAGTTCACACGGGACGTCGGCCTTCTTTAAAGCAACGAAGAGTAGGGCGCTGCTTAATGGGCTGACGCGATCGTCATAGGCATGAACGAGAAACATCGGAGGCGTTTCTGGAGTTGCATTCAAATCCTCAAGAAGTCCGTCTTCCGACTCATTCGCAAGCCACGCAGGGTAGATGAGAATGGCCGAATTCGGCTGACAGGATTTTTGGTCTGACTCGTCAACAGGCTCGTACTGCCGTGCAGTCATGATGGCTGCTCGGGCGGCGGTATGACCACCTGCTGAGAACCCGAGAACACCGACGCGATCGGGATTAAGCCCCCAGTTTTCAGCGTGAGCCCGGGTGATTGAGATGGCACGTTGTGTGTCTTGAACAGGAGCTTGCCATTTCGGATCGAGGTCGCGCGTGGGAACACGATACTTCAAGACAATCGCCGAGACTCCCAGCCCGTTGAGCCATTCGGCAACTTCGGTTCCTTCCAGATCCCAGGCGAGAATCGAAAAGCCACCGCCCGGACAAATGACAACGGATGATCCGTTGCGAGTTTCTTCAGGTGCCAGATAAACGTGCATTTCCGGCGTGGAGACGTTGCCGAGCTTGATAATACGGCGACCGGCAATCAGGCGATCTTCAGGTTTGGTGAAGTCTTGTTCCGGGCCAACTTCTCGATCGTCGTTCGGAGGTGTCGATGGCCACAACTTGAGAACGTCATCCTGAGCGACGACTGTCTGCGACGGGATCACAAATGCGGACACGACTGCCAGCCACGTCAGACCAAACTTCAATACCGAGCGATTCATCAAGATCTCCTTTTGTGTTGAGATTTTGACGCTATCGATTTCGCTCAAGTTTGTCTATCGAGTGCGCTTGCGGGAGCCGCCGATGTCATGATTTTCGAGATTCCTCGATGGCCCATTTTGTGACGCAGCTTGATCGTAGCTCATGAACATGGTGCCTGACAGCTATTCAAACTTTCGCATCACTCCCGGGTAGACCATGTCGGTTGGTCTCCGTTCACCCAGACCATGTGTCAGAATGAGATCTTCTCCCACGAAGTAGGTGGAAAAGTCAGCGACGATCAGATTGTAGACCGGCGCATTCTCTGCGGGGGTGATCGAGGTGATTTCTCTTGTTTCACCCGACACAGTGACGAATGACATTCCCGGTTCAAGTTCTTTGGCCAGCCTCCATCCCAGTCCTGACACCCAGAAGGGATGCCCCAGGCTGCACCGAATTATGTCATGAGATGTGACGATCTCGATTGTCTCGGTGTCTTCAACTAGTGAACAGTGAAGGACGGGTTTGAATGTGATCTCACCGGTTTCAATATCCTGTGAGAGTACCTGATCCCCGACAGCGATTTCTTCAATCGGTATCGAACCTCGCTCCGTCTCGACGAGAGTCCCCGGAACCAGACATGATCCTGCTCTGATAGTATCAACTTGATCAACTCGCAGAGCCTCTCCTCGACGGTTGTCTACGTACCAGGTTCCATCATTATAGTTGTCGTTGAGTTGAAGTTTTCCATCGGCAAGTTGCACTTCTTGGTGAACGTTCCACCAGTCATAGCAGTCTTGCGAAGTTTCCCATTGTCTTGCAACTTCGATTTGAGTCGCGGAAGCGAGTGTCCTCATAATTCGAGCATCACGCACGTCTTGGCCTGTTTCGATTGCCGCTTGGCCATAGTTCATTAGAATTGTGGAACCAACATTCGCTTCAGTTAAGTCGAAGATGACCGGAACTTCGTCGCGTTGAAACCACTCACCCCAAAGATTCCATCCCACCAGTCCTCTCGGCAACCTTGCGGGTCTTCTGGGCAACGCTGGAATTGGCAGTGCCCCGTTTGATACACGAACTTCTCTTGTGGTCGTGATCGTTGTATCGGAAGAATCAACACTGACGACTCGATAAATTGTGTTGATCGGGTTGAACGCGGTCGTCGTTCCAAAATCAGGATCATCAAACTGGTAACGCGTAGTCGTCGACGTCATTCCTTGCAGAAGATAGGGAACGTAAGTCTCTGGTCGCCGATCCCGCAGCAGCTTCGCAGCTTGAGTTCTGAATTTTGCCGAGTCAGAAAGCACTGCCTGGCGAGCCAGTGCTTCACATGCTCGATAGCTGTCGATCGTTCCCAGCCAGTCCTGGAAAATCTTCGCTTCTCTCTGACCTTTTGAAGCAAAGTTGCGTTCGAGGGCCGGAATGGCATCGGGAGTTCGAATTGTGTTGAGTTCGGCAATCCATTTCTTCTCGGCCTTCGAACCGGGCGCGCAATGGGAAATGAGTCTTGAGAGTCTGTCGATCTCTTTTTCCCATTCTGCGAGATTTTCTTCTGTTCGGGCAGCTTCGTTGGCCATTCGTCGAACTTGTTCGGGAGAGATCCAGGTCCCATTTCGATGAATATGACCGAGCCGTTCATGTGCTTCGTGAAAGCTGTAGTCAATGAGAAGAGTCCGGACCAGATGAGCACGTTCTTCGGCGTATAACCCGTGCTCTCGACATCCATCCGCAAGGAACAGTTGGTCACGAAAATTGTCTTCAAGCTTGGCGCGCTCTTCACGGTATCTGTAGAGACGGTTCCAACGATCGTCTTGCTCTACGACCCGATGAAACGGCATCCAGTCGTTCCCGTTCCAGACATCTCCGGAAACCCACCGGTTTAACGGGTGATCCGGATGACTCTGGAGAAACTCGCTCAGGAAGGGGTCCCGTTCGGTTTGCTCTGATGCTGCATCCGTGGCCACTTCTTCCGCAGAGAGGCTACCTCGGGAGTTGAGTCCTGCAAGACTGGCGACGATTCCGAGAAGAATGAAACGATTCCAATGACGGACGGACATGGGGAGTCTCCATGAGGGATTGAGAGCATCCGATGAGTGTGCTGATGTGAGTTATTGTTTCAAAGATTGAATTAATCTTGATCGTTCGGCAGCCAATGATCCGTCGTAGTACGAGGAGAATTCGCGGACGCGACGACTGGCCGATTTGACCCGACGATTCGAATTGACATCCTCTTTCGCGTTTTCCTCGGAACGTTCAATTTGTGCCTGCAGTCGTTCGAGCTTCTCCAGTTCTGCTCTGGCGCCTGCGGATTGTCGTTGGTACTTCCCGGCCAGTTCTTGACGACGTTGAATCATCCTTCGGCCAACTGCAGTCAACTCGCTACGGCTTTGCATCAGCGTTGCGTAGCTGTTGGAGATGACGAGTAAATCTCGCTCGGCCGCCCATAACTGTTCCTCTAAGGCGGTTCTCTGAATACGCTTAGTGGTGATAATTCTCCGAACTAGAAATGTGATTCTTTGACCGGAATTCGCGTTGACCAACTCGGCAATCTCCGTGCTGAGGATGTCAATTTTGATTCGCAACTCGGTGATGACATTCTGAACTAGAACGAGGTTTGTCTGAATGGAATCTTCGGCTTCCAAAGAGGCGGAGTATTGTTCCTGCAGCGCGGCGATTTTGGCATCGAGGTCAGCGACATCGTCTGTGGCGACGTCCCGGAACTCGTTGAGTTTCTCTTCGAGTTCGACTTGCTGCTGGGCGATTTGCTCGCTCTCTTCCTTTGCTTTCTCAAGCTCTTCGGTTTGGGTTTCGACAATCGCTGACTTGGTCTTTTCGATGGCTGCGAGCAGGCTTCTTCGAGTGAGTGCCGCATCTCCTCGTCCACTCCGGAAATAGAGGCTGTAGCGATCTTTGAGGTTCTCGTTCAGACGCGCTTCGGCCTGTTTGGCTTCAGCAGAAATGGAGTCATTTCCAAGAGAGTTCTGAAGGAAATCAATCGCGATCCCGATCCAGTACGCACTCTTGGCCGCTTGAGCAAACTGAGGGTTCTCTTTCGGGATGGATCGGATGATTTTGGAAAGTTGTTCCAGTTCCGTAATTGCTGAGGAGTACTTGTTTTTTTCGATGAGCTGTCGAATCAACTCTTCACGGGCGAGCAACACCGGTTCGGTCGCAGACGCTGCTTCTTGAAGCTTGGATGTACCTTCGGCAGCCTGAAAGTTCTTTCGCAGCACGATCGAATAGGCATAGTCCAGTAAACTGGATTCGCCACCGAGTTCGTTGCGCTGCCGATTGTAGATTGCATCGAGAGTTGAAGCTTCGACTGGCCCCTTCTGAAAACCTGCATCCAACAGCTCACTAATCGCCTTGTAGAGCGGGGACTCGCCAGAAGAGCTCTCGGGTGGGACTGATTCAGGTTGAGAAGGTTGGCCAACGATGGCCACTGGCTCCGTACCGATTTCCTGACCTTGAACCGGGCTGCTTGGCGAAACGACCAGCAGCGCGATGAAAGAAAGTGCCAAGAGAATCTGCGAATCACCACTCATTGTGAGCCCATATCCGCAAGGAGTTTTCACTTGCTGACTCGACAGACTCCTCACGACAACGCATTCGTAAAGCGTTGCTTCGAAATCTGATGACTCAGCCAAGTATTGAAAACTGACGACAATGTCAGTTTTTACAGCATGATTCTTCGCAGCATGTCATTTGTGCGACGGGGCTGCGTTTCATCTTTTCGACATCAATTGTTTCCGTACGTACAGTCCCAATCCAGTGGGACTACTTCAAAATACGGGAGCCAGAATCTGAATCAACAGAAATTGTTTCGAAAATTCCCGTGGCGAAAATTAACGAGAGATCATGAAAGACTGGGAGGAATTGGTAGACGCGGCAAACCGGGAGCTTCGGCGTTTAGTAGGCTCAACCTATCAGGAGTTTCGCTGTTCGAGACCTCGGACTCCGGTGGCAGTGCTGCTGCCGAATGTGTCGATGTCGAGTCCCATCTGCTGAGCGAAGGTGACGAATAAATTCGCAAAGGGGGTGTTGTCGACATCATCGTGAGCGACATAGTTGCCGTGTTGAAATCCTCCACCTGCAATCATCACAGGCAAATTGCGAGGGCTGTGGCTGCTCGCGTTGCCGAGGTTTGAACCATAAAGAATGGTGGTTCGGTCGAGTAGAGTTGATTCGGTTTCGACAACGTCTTTCATCTTGGCGAGGAACCGATTGAAAGCTGCGAACTCAGCCTGTTCGATGATTTTCAGTTCGTCGATCTTCTCCGGGTCTTTCCCATGATGGGAGAGCTGATGCCAGTCCGTCGAGACTCCGTCGATGGCGGGGACGGCGTTCATTCCGCTGAGCTGGAAGGTTGCCGTGCGGGTCGAATCGCTTTGCAGGGCGAGGACGAGCATGTCGTACATCAGATTCTGACGTCCAATCGCATCCGCACGGTCAGAGATGTCGACGGGAGCTTTGGCGTCGACTTCTGGTTTGGGTCGAGTGGCCCAGGATTTCGATTGATTGAGACGAACTTCGAGTTCGCGGATCGCTGTGAAATACTCGTCGAGTTTGCGCTGATCTTGTATCCCAAGCTTGCTGTTGAGTTTTTCTGCGTCTCCTTTGACTGTGTCGAGAATGCTTTGGCCGCGATCAAGTTGTTTGAGTTCACGTTGCACTTCAGCACTCGATCCGTTGACGAAAAGTGCTTTGAAGACGTTCGACGGGCGGGTCTCGCCGGGAATTTCAACACCGTTCGAATTCCAGGACATGGAGCGTCCGCTTGTGGACAAAACCAAGCTCGGAAATCGAGTTTCCAACCCGACTTTCTCTGCCATCAATTGATCGATGGAAATTGTGTTCTTGAAGCCAGCCAGCCCCGGACGTTGAGCGGAGGTAAGCCAGGTCAGCTCGGATGCATGACCGTTGTTACCCTGTTGTTCGGGATGAGCGAGTCCCGAAATCACAGTCAAATGGTCAAGATGATCCTGCATCTGGTTGAGGTACGGAGTGCTTCCGTCGAGAGACCCTTCTTTGGACGGAAACAGGAACGGCGTGTGGAAACCGAGTGTCGCACATAGAGCCACGAATCGGCGCGGTGTGGCCTGCTGCGAGGCAGCACTGGCTCGAGCAGAACTCTGAAACGCGGGAACCATCGCGTCGAGAAATGGAAGTCCAACGACGGCAGCTCCTGCGCCGCGCAGAAAGTGGCGTCGGTTGAGAGTTCGAGTTGTCGAAAAGTAGACGCGTTTAGATGTCGACATGGGGCTGCTGTGGTTAATGTCAATCTGAGGATGAACAACTCTGTCAATAAAACCGCTCGTTCGTCGATCTATTCGAAGTGATTTTAGAACATCTCGACTCTCAAGTTTCTGGACTGAAATGTGGGTCACGACTCGTTTCGGTGTGTCGTCTATTTGCTTCGAAAAATTTCGCTTTCAACGACAGCGTACACGAGTTCCCCGATCCCGGTTTGATTTTCGATCGAATGTTGCACGATCAGATCGATTTCCTCTCGATCTGAGAATCCGAGTTCGCGACCTGTGGCAAACGTCAGAAGTTTCTCAACGAATGTTCGGGTCAATGTTTCTTTCTCTTGGCTGAGTTGATCTCGAAACTCGACAAATCCTTTGAATTTCTTGCCGTCCAGAGTCTCTCCAGATGCGTCCACATGCAACCCGAGTTTGTAGCGAGTCTTTCTGCCATGCACGATTTTCGAGATGGGTGTTCCTCGACCGGATGTAATGCGATAGCGGTCTCGCCAGGCTCCAATCGGATTAAAACTCTCGAGCGCGAAGCCGGGAGGATCGATCATCTGGTGGCATGAGCGGCAGTTCTCGAGATTGCGGTGTTTGGCGAGAATCTGACGGAGTGTCGAAGCTCCACGCGTGTCTGGCTCCACTCCAGGAACTCCCGGGGGAGGGGGGGAAGGTGTGATGCCTAGGATTCGTTCCAGCACCCAGACTCCACGAACAACAGGAGATGTATTCGTTCCGTTGGCAGAGACTTTCAAAACTGCTGCCTGAGTTAAAAAACCTCCGCGGATCTGACTCGCTTCGTCATCGCCGAGAGCGACCTTGCGGATCTCGGGACCATCCACTTCAGGAAGTCCGTAGTGATCAGCCAACCGGCTATTGATCATGGCAAAGTCAGACTTCACGAGTGTTTCAATCGGCAGATCTTCCTTGATCAGCGTTTCGAGGTAAGCGAGTGTCTCACGCCGCATCGAGTGGAGGAGGAACTGATCGTATTCAGGAAAGAGAACCGAATCTGGAGTTGTGAATTCGAGTTCTCGGAGATTCAGCCAGGACTCAGAAAAATCAGAGAGAAACCTTTCGAACTTCTCGCTCTTGATCAGCCGAGATGTTTGCGATCGTAGAGTTTCCGGGTTGGAAGTTAATTCTCCTTTCGAGGCAGCTGCGAGTAGTTCTGCATCCGGACTTGTTCGCGTCAAAAAGTACGACAAGCGAGTTGCGAGTGCGTAGTCGTCCAGTGGGCCAGCGGGCTCCTGGAGAAAGAGAAAACGTGGCGAGCACATGATGGCTGCCGTAGCTGTCTTCAAAGCCTCTTCGATTGACTCACCGTTTTCGACATGTGAGCGAAACAACTCCCGGTAGGGTTGAACGTCTTCGTCCGTGGCAGGTCGGCGAAAGGCTGCCGTTGCGACTCTTTGTAGTGAGTGTGCAGCAACGATCAACGGATCGTCCGCGACAACTTCAAATCGAGGCTGGTACCAGGATTTTTCTTTGTCCTTCGGGTTCTTCGGAGGGACTTCGTGTCGATCGACTCCATCGAAGAGAAGTCGATGGCCACGGCTGGGAAACTCCTCGGTTAATGGACCATCGAGTTCGACATTCAGAATTGCCAGTCCCGGTCCACGATACCGATCGATGCCCAACTTCTTAATGGCGTATTTGGTGTCATAAATTCCATACGGAGTGATTTCGATCATGTAGCGATCTTCGATCCAGGCTGTCAGCTCGATCGTTGTCGGCTCTCCGGGCGGCATTGCGAAGTACTCGAAAGTCGGACGTTCCAGCCCGCGAGCAAATGTTGTGGCACCGACGGAAAACTCGATCGGTTCATCTGACTGGTAGGCATACCCTGTGATTCGAATTCGGTACCAGCCTGCGGATCGCGTCCCGGCTTCTCTCAACATACCGGTGGGGTAACCCCACGGTTGAAAGAAAACGACAGCATCGTCTGGAAGTTTCAACCAGTTCTTCCCGAGAAATCGATCGGCGTTCGCAGTTTTCGCATACGAAGCATCGATGTGAATGGACTCGGGTGGAGATGTGTTTTTTGCAATGCTGGTTTCGAGGACGAGATCTGCTGCATCGAGGTATCGCTGCAACTGAACCATCGACATATTCAACGCTGAACCAATGTTATCGAACTCATGAGACAAGCTGTCAGGCGGGAGGAGTTCCGCCAGCTTCAAGTTTGTCCCAAACATGTCGTTGAGAGTGTTCTGGTACTCTGAAGCATTGAGTCGTCGGAGTTGTGTCCCTTTTTGAGCGGCATGAGCTTCGACAAGGAGCGGTCGAATCGTCGACAGAAAGTCCTCTCGATTTTCCTTCGAGAGAGTGCTCGCATCTGGTGGCGGCATTTCTCCAGCTTCGATCTTGTCAAAGATGCGGACCCAGGTGTCCAGCCATCGTGCTTCGTCGATCGAACCTTCCACAGCTGTCAGATCGAGTCCGCCTTCAGCGGTGGACGAGTCATGGCAGTCCAGGCAGTTTGACGTGAAGAATGCGGTGCTCGCTTGCTTCACATCCGTCGGATTCGCGCAGCATGGTCTGGCATCAACCAGAAGAGTCAAGGCGAGACTGTTCAGGATGATTGCGAGTGAGGCGGCCGACAATTTGTGGAGGCGGAACATCGTGGTGGAAACGCTCATCGAATACGGCAGGTCTGGAATAATCGCATCAGGGTCAACTAGTATAGCCCTCTATTTTGACGACGTGCTCGTCAAAGAACAATGAGCGGCGTAATTCTTTTGCCTACTTTGATTTGCAACGAGAAGAGGCGGCTTTGGCGATTTTCGTGGGCGTCGAACGAATTCGAAGACGCAGCGTGACTTGAAGAAGCACCGCGATCGCTCATCACAAGACAAGAGCCAGCAGAAAGAGGCTGGCAGCGAATGGGGAGGTAAAATGCTGGTTGTTACGGTCAGATTCGAGACGAAACCTGATTGCATTGAAGAGTTTCGCGAAGCCATTCTGTTTCAAGCCCGTTCTTCGAGAGAGAATGAAGAAGGCTGTCGACAGTTCGATGTCTGTCAATCAATCGATGAACCGACAGTATTTTCGGTCTACGAAATCTATCAAGACGAAGCTGCCTTCGAGGTTCACAAAACAAGCCCTCACTCAGCGATTACTCGCGAGCGTATCGGAGATCTTTTGGCATCCCGAGATCTCAAGGTTTGGACTCGGATTAGCGATTGATTGAGACGGCCGGTAATTCCGCGCGGTATGAAAACAGCGGATCGCATGCTCGGAAGAGATTGAGCACTCTCTGTCTCACGAGATCATGAAGCGTACTGACCGGTTCTGTGCTCTCGTTTGAATTTGGTAGTTAAACGAGAGCACAGAAGGTGCAGTTTTCAGTCTGGCGATTTCTTAGAGAGGTTGGGAAGTCGACCCATCACTTGCCAGATCGAAGTCGAAGGTGGATGAATCGTCATCAACTGTCACGACGATTTTGGAGTCTTTCCGATAAGCTTCATGGAACTCTTCCACACCTGAGTTTTCGACAGGTGGTCCAGCTTCGGATTCTTCACCGACTCCGCCTTCTTCTTCGGAGTTCAATCCGAGAATCTTTCGAGTGGTGCTGAACTCGATTTGCTTTTCGCCGGGCATCACGCCGTACTTTTCGCTGTTGAACCAAAGTCGATAATACCCTGACGAATTTGTCAGTCCGTACGATTCGTTTCCGTTCGAGACATCTTTGAACGCGACCACTGCTCCAGGAACGGGTTCTCCATCAATCTTGATGGTTCCACTGACATCCACCAGGCCGAGGCTTGCGTAGTCGGGAGATTGGCTGCTGCATGCCGACAAAAACACGAGGCAACAAACGAGTGCTAAACGATATCTAATCATAATCAATGAGTGAGTTAAGTTGAGTCAGTAAGTCTGCCTGAAAACCGAGGCAGAGTGAAGACGAAGCGTTTCGCGTCGAGCGGCAAAGTCGGTCCAACTCTCCCGGAGCTCAAGACGGAATTACTCAGCTTTTGGTTGAGCGTATCCGTCTTAAGTTGTTTCGTGAGAGTTTACATAAGACCTGACGAATCAATACTTGATTGCTGCTCGTTGACTCCAATATGTGAATCAATAACGAGTTTTAATCGACGTTAGAATTCGCCGATGACTTCACCGTTTCGGATCGTTCCGAGTGATCGAAGAAGATCCTGGTCGATGTTCTCAGAGACGAATCGGACAGCACCGTCAGCCATTCCAAAATGAGCTCCGCCTGGATGGTAGCTTCCGAATGACATTTCCATGATCACCCCATGAACACTTGGATCCGTGACGCGGGCATTGAGTTTCCCGTAGGTTGATCCGAGGCCTTCGCTGTATTCCGTGCCGCCACGATCGCCAGGACGACAATCCCAGCCACCCGTTTGCGGTGCACCGAACAGCCAGTAGTCCATTCCCTGGTTGTCTTTGACAAAGTTAGGCTCTGTTCGGCTTTCACCGATCATGAACGTGGAAGATGTTCCGTCCAGAATGTCGCGAATACGGGTGCTGCTGCAGCCGTAGAACATTCCGTCCAGTCCTGTCTGTTCTTCGAGAGCATGGACGGGATGTCCGGAAGGAACAGTACTGAGATCGTCGGAAACAGCGTTCGAACCTGATACGGCTCGGTAGCTTGTTGGGACTCGACCGGGAATTCCCTGGTTGTCGACGTTTGTGGGCACAGCCATGCTTGGGCATCGAAAGACGGACACGACAGTTCCACAAGCCGATTGGTTGGGCGATCCGTTGGCGTTCCAGTTTCCGGGGCCGCTTTCCTGCCAAACGAGAGTGTTGTACAGGTTAGCTTGCTCCAGTTCAGGAAGAATCATTGCCGACCAGAGTGTTTCTCTCTCGTCAAAACCGAAGGGGAATGCACCCTTTTGGTCATGATAGTTGTGAAGTGCGAGGCAGATGTTTTTGAGGTTGTTCTTACAGGACGTTCGTCGGGCTGCCTCACGTGCCTGTTGAACTGCTGGGAGTAGCAGTGCAATCAGAATTGCAATGATTGCAATGACGACGAGAAGTTCAATCAGCGTGAACCCTCGGCGTGATTTAATGTTTACAGACATTCCTTTCAGTTCCTCATTCAATTGCAGTACCGTGGATAAGATAAAATGACAAGTTGTGCTCTAGATGAGTCGAGAAACTCTTCTCAACGCTTGTAAGGCTTCGCTTTGGAAGGCCATAAATGATTCAACATGTGTAACACTTTGGATGTTTCCACATGCATGATTGGATGGGTTGTTCGAGAGCTCCGTTTAATTGGGAGATCTTCTCGAAACCGCATTCATCGTTATTTGCGGTTGCCTGTATTGGTCAGATTCACTGGGTGATGCGGTTGCTCTTTTGAGACATCGCAGGCCAGAGGTCAGATGCTCTGGTTGTTCGGATTTGCTTTGATGCAACTCGTGATCTGATGAATCAGGGAACGATTCATGAGCACAGGTCGAAAGCGACTCTGCGTCTCTTCATGAACCTCGACAGCACACGTTGTCATTGAATTGATGATCCGTCACTCGCGAGGGAAATGACGTCCATCAAGACGGGCGGAATGTTCTCGATGAGTGTTAAGGTTTGATGAGCAATCGATTGTGATTGTGAAAGTTTTTGAGTTTGAGAACGAATTGCACGTGCCACTGATCATGGATCAATTCAACTTGATCGGTCACTGAAGAATCCGCTCGAGATATTCAGGCGTTTGATTGCAATTTCGCGAGAATTGCATCAATGCGGGATGATGAATTGCCGCTGATTGGACAAGTGGAGATCGATGAAGTTTGGAAATCTGAATGATCAGGCGATCGAGAGGGAGGAAATGTGATCGGCCCGCGTCGATGAATGGGCGATGCGAAGTTGCCGAAATGAAGTAAAAAGAAAAACGCAGCGTACCCACTTTGGGAACGCTGCGTTCAGCAGAAGTTCAAGACAACTCGATTTGAAGTTTATGGCTTCGTGAAGGTGAGTTTCGTCGAGTCGTCGATCGAGCTGAATTGCATCGTCTTGTCGGATGTCAGTTCGATTTTGCAGAGCATGGTCCCTCCGGAGTCCGGCTGCATTACGAGATTCTTGCCTCGAACAGTGAAGGCCCCTTTAACCGATTGTGGTTTTCCGTCCCGTGTAAAGGTCCAGGTGAAGGAGTCTTTCGGATCGAGGATCATCACGTAAGTCCCTTTGTCATCTTGAGCTGTCCAGGTTCCCACAAGTTGTGCGATGGGGTAGGCCGGTTTTTCAAGATCTGGAGCGGGAGCTTGGTCGGACGAAGAGCTGTCGGACTTGGGTGGATCGTACATTTTCACGAGGTCGGCAGTCAGAGTGTCATCCGGTTTGATCTGAATGACTTTCTTCCACTGTGCGACTGCTGCGTCCTCGTGACCGGCTGTCAGGTAGTGATACCCCAGCAGGAACATCGCTGCCGCATCGTCAGGATTTTCGCGAACGTGTGCTTCCAGCTTGCGAAGCTGTTTGGTGTAGACGTCGGCGTCATCGTACAGGCTGATCATTGTCGTCCAGTCCCATCCCGGACCAGCCGCCAGAACTGCATGAATTGTGGCAGCTGCATCTTGGTATTGTCCGAGTGCAAAGAGGCACAAGCTTCGGAATTCGTTCAGCGCTGCGTCTTCAGGAGCGTATGAAAGTGACTCGTTTGTGAGTTTCAGTGCCTGATCGAATTGTTCGTCGTAGAAGGCTTGTCGGGCTTTGTTGAACGTTTCGGTCAACGGATCCGAAGAGCTGTCGCTCGAATCGCTCTCACTGGATTCTTGTGACTCGTACGATGGGTTCCCGACGATCGGCTGAGAGTAGTTCACGACTGTCTGATCGTTCACGTAAACCGGACCGGTGTAGTACGGGTTGTAATAGTCGCCGACACCGAACATGTAGTCGACAACGTTCAGGCCCCACATCGTTGCTCCGAATGCCGCTGCAACTGGATATTCATCCCAAAGGTAATTCCAGCTTCCGTGTCCCCAGACCGGGCAATATCCGTTGTACCATCCCCAGCTGCGCGACCAGTGGCCGGCTGGTCCGAAGTACCCAGTGTGTCCCCAGGCACCATTTGGACCGACATGTCCAGTATGCCCCCAGTGACCTCCGTTGGGACCCCAGACTCCCGTGTGTCCCCAGTAGCCGTTCGGTCCCCAGAATCCAAAGTGATTCACTTCGCCGCCGTGTGGACCGACCCATTGTTGACGTGCCCAGGCACTGTCTCCCCAATGGTTTTGAAGCTGATCGAAACGTGTCGAAAGATCTTGATGACGTTCTGGGATGGTCCCTCGATCGCTGGGAGTCCACCGAGTTCCAGCTCCACCCTGTCCGGGTCGCATTCCCGGATTGAGTGTGCCAGCTCCACCTTCGCCCGGTCGAGTTCCCGGCAGTCGTTCTCCAGCTCCACCTTCTCCGGGACGAGTTCCCGGCAAGCGAGTTCCGGCTCCTCCTTCACCCGGACGCATACCTGGGAGTCTTTCACCAGCGCCTCCTTCTCCGGGATGAATGCTTGGAAGCCGATTGCCTGCGCCACCAGCTCCTCCCCGGGCAGGTCCGAATCCGGGAAGTGACGCTGTGCCTGATCCGGGACCGAAACCATTAGAGGGATGAAATCCATTCGGGTGTGTTCCGCCGCCTGAAGGTAGACCGGGGCGTCCATTGCCGCCGAAGATGTCCGGTCGATTTCCGGGAGTAAGATCAGGACGAGTAATTCCTCCGCCGGGGCTCAAAGGATTCCGATCTCCAGTTCCCAATCCGAGACCGCCAGACCCGAAACCGCCGGTTTGAGGCCGATGAACCAGGTTGGAGTTGTTGAATCCGCCGCCTCCTCCAAGATTCAAATTGGGGCGATCGCCTGACAGCGGTGAGTGCGATGGTAGATTTGGTCGGAATCCGCCTCCGGAAAGTCCTCCTCCGGAGAAGCCATTGCCGCCTCCAAAGTTGCCACCTCCGCCGAAACTCCCGCCGTGAAATCCTCCTCCACCACCAAAGTTGGCGCTGTGAATCCCTCCGCCTCCTCCGCCGAGTCCTCCAGCATGGAATCCCCCGCCACCAAGACCGCCTCCGTGGAAGCCTCCTCCACCGATTCCACCACCGTGAAATCCGCCGCCACCAAGACCCCCACCGTGGAATCCTCCGAGGCCACCGCCACCGAAGCCGCGTGCGAAAGTCGTGTTGGTCGACAAAGGGAAACTCAGGGCTGCGATGGCGCACACCCAGAAGTATCGTCGATTCATTTTTGTTCTCCCAAACGTGTCGAGCACGTTGTTATGGATTTTGTAACTGGATTGAATTCAACCTGATGGGCTGTGTTGTTCTCATCGCGAAACAACATCAATCAGGTTTATGGATTCGTCTTCATCTCAAAATTGATGAATCTGGCAACTTCAAGCGTTAGTTGACATTCATTTCAACTTCGACGGTGGGTGGCTTTCGCACGACACGGTGAACGGTTGAAGGGAGGCTGACACCATTGACGAGACGTTGAGTCTCTGACACGACGATGGCGTCATCTCCGTCTGCCAAGTACGTCAAGAGTGCTGATCGACGGACTCCGTTGGCATCGAGTCCACTCATATTGACGGACCAGCTTCCATCAGGATTCGGTTGCCACCAGCCTTCGGTTGTTCCGCCGTGAGACTCGAAGACCCACGAGTGAAACTGATTTCGTTCGGCGTCCCAGGCGATGCGGTGAGTTCCGGTCCAACTGACGTCGTCAGATTGCTCGACTGTAAATGTGCCAACGAGAAAATTCTGATCCTCTGACCAGTCCCAAGTTGATTGAGTGACGACACCTCGAACGTCTTCATGCCAGTCACCCAACAACCATGTGAGTGCTTTCAGTTGTTCGTGCGAACTCATTGTTCCTGAGCTGAGCTCGCGGATGCTGGCCATCAGCCAGGACCCGTTGTTTTGTTTGACGTGCGTTGTGGTGTAGTGAGTCCGGATTGTGGCTGCGCCTTCACCTTCAGGGGTGAAAGAGGCAACGCCGTCTTCGACCATTACTCCGTGGGCGATCTGTCGAATTGAGACCATTTCGATCATGAGTTCTCCGGGAGGCGTGACCGCGAAGTTGGCAGCGAGCTCTGCTTCGATGACTGGACGACCGTGGAAGATCGTTCCCGATATGTCGACGTACTCAGCTTCATCCGTAAACAGGTTCGCGAGGGCAGTCGCGTCGCGATTGTTAAACGCTTCGATGTAGTGATTCGCAGTCTGTTCCGCGATCACTTGTAGAGCAGGCTTTGTATTCGTCTGTGCTGGGGCGTTTGTGCTCCAGAACAGCATTGATACTGCAAGAAACGCAATGAGTCGCTGCATATGTTTACTCCTGAAGTGGCCTGAATTGAGAAGGGTTTACTTTGAGTCGCTTCCACGGTCGCAAATTCCAATGAACTCTGCGAAGTGTGAAAGCGACACTTTTTCAACGTCTGTTTGGATTGCACGAGAACTCGGATGAGATCGCTCACTCCACACGACATCGAGGGAGTGGCCAGTTTCGATCCGGGATATGAATGTGAGTATTTCACAGTTCGAGCAGTCAACACGTGGATGACTTTCACGGGAACGGGAAATCTGAAGAGGATGCAGTTTTCCAAATGTACTGAGCCCAAACATACGACGAGTTATGACACAACATGATTCTCTCTGTGATTCTTTCACGAACTCGTGAGAACAGTGTGAAGCTGTGGCGGTCCATCTGATGAAGAAAGAGCAGGGACCCTACTGAGAGAATACAACTTCTGAAGCTAAGCGACTACTTTCAGGAATGAAATCGCCAATGATGTCAGACTTCAACATGAGACGCCGACGTCGCAAATGTGCGTGTCTGGAATAAGTCCTCAAGCTTCATCGTGTGAGGAAGTAGAGGCTTCAGAACGTAGGCCATTAGGACGATTCATCGATTGTCGAGATTTGATGTGCGTCGTTACCAGGAGCCAAAAACGAAGCGATCCCGCCAATCCGAAGAAGGGCGAGATCGTCCATGTGTTTTCCGAGAACCGCTCGGTTGATTTATTTCACTGAAGAAATGACTGTTCCGGTGGCCATGTCGTGAACCATTTCGCCGGCGTGGTAACTTGATCGCACAAATGGGCCGCAAGCGACCATCGAGAACCCAAGTCGGTGACACTGCTTCGCGATTTCTTCGAACTCTTCCGGTGGAACGAATCGTTCGACAGGCAATTGACCGGGGCTGGGTTGCAGGTACTGGCCAATCGTGATCATGTCGACTCCGACTGCTCGCAAGTCGGCACAGGTTTCAACGACTTCTTCGATCGTTTCTCCGAGACCAAGCATCAGCCCGCTCTTTGTGGCCATCGACGGGTCTTCCTCTTTGACCTGTGCGAGGAGATCGAGTGTTCGCTGATAGACAGCGTTTCTGCGGACACGATCGTAGAGTCGAGGAACGGTTTCTGTATTGTGGTTGAAGACATCGGGCTTGGCCTCGATGACCCGGCTGATGGCCTGACGATTTCCGAGGAAATCTGACGTCAGGACTTCAACAGCTGCTCCAGTGCGTTCGCGAACTTTGACGACACATTGGTAGAAATGCTCGGCTCCTCCGTCGGGGAGATCATCGCGTGTGACGCAGGTGATGACGACATGCTTCAAACCGAGTCGGAGAGCTGCTTCGGCGACGCGATCCGGTTCGTCCTCTTCAACAGTTTCCGTCTTGCCTTTGGGGACCGAACAGAAGCCGCAAGGACGCGTGCAGACGTTTCCGAGAATCATGAACGTCGCCGTTCGCTGTGCCCAGCATTCGCTGCGGTTCGGGCACTTGGCGCTTTCGCAAACGGTCTCGAGACCGAGGTCTTCGATGATTCCCCCGGTGAATGCCATCTCCGCGCTCGGCATCGGACGCTTCAGCCATTTGGGAAGACGTCGTCGCGGCGCGCTTTTGCCGGCGTCTAATTGAGTGAGATTCGGGTCAGGCGAAGATCCACAACATCCGCCAGACGTCGCAGCGGAATCGACAATCGGAAGTTCATGCATGAGTCAAAATTCTTTGAGTCGTACGTTTCAGAAGTGGATGTCCTGTCGAGACATCAGATGTTTCGTATTGAAATTGTTCGGAGACTTTCCGGATGACAGTTTCACGCAGCGTTGGCATCGGGACCGGCTGGAGACGATGGGCTTGAATTGAAGTCGCCGAAACCCCGACGTTGTTCGGAGTCGTCAGACTCATCATCTCAGGTGGAGTGGTGACGTTCAAGAAGACACCATGGTTGGAAACCCAGGAACGGACGCTGCTGCCAAAGTATCCAAGTTGGCCCCCGCGTCCCCACAGCCCACTCGCTTCATGATTGCGTTTCGCAGGGACTTTGAGTTCCCGACAAGTGAGGCAAAGTGCCTGTTCCAGACGGCTTCGAAACTCTGAGAGTCCGACTCCGATTTTGTCTAACGGAAAAATTGGATAGACAGCAAGCTGACCCGGAGCATGAGCGAAGGCTCCGCCACTTCTGGCTACCCACCTCACATCAACATCTGGCGATGCCGTGTTTCGCTTTTCGAGATGAATGTGTGAACGTGATCCCTGACGCCCAACCGTAATGAGTGGGGGATGTTCACAGAGAAGCAAGATTCCGTCTGCCGATCGGCGTCCGCTGATCTCATAGGTGAGATACTCTTGCAGCCCGAGAAATGCAGGATAGTCGACAGTTCCGAGTAAATGGACCTCAAGCGTTCCCGCATGATGCGGAAGTTGATTTTCGCTTGAGTGGTAACTGGACATTTCCTGGCTCGTTAATCATAGAACTCCTCTGCCGAGATTTTGGCAGTGCTGGAGTAGTGAGATCTTCCTGACAAATCCTAACATTGTCGAATGTGACCGGTCCAGAGTAGGTCGCGACCTTCAGAAATGACAAGCAAGAGGCGATTGATTGAATGGCAAAATCGCAACATCCAGCATTGCTTTCTTCGGTTCGCAAATTTCTCTGCTCCCGTCAAATCTGCAAGACAACAATTATTGTAGCTGTTTCCGGAGGTGCGGACAGTCTTTGTCTGCTGGCAGCACTGCACGAACTCACTGAGGATCTTGATCTCGAACTTCATGTCGGGCATTTCAATCACCAACTGCGCCCAGAATCAGAAGACGATTCAGAATTCGTTCGCTCTGTTTGCTGCCGATACGGGATTTCTTGCAGCGTTGGAGAACCGCCGTCGGGGATCATTCGTTCGGGGAGCGAGAATGAGTCACGTAACCTGCGATACGAATGGCTGCAAAGCCTCGCGGCCGATCATTCCGCTCCCTGGGTTGCAGTCGCTCATACTCAAGATGATCAGGTGGAAACAATTTTGCATCATATTGTTCGCGGCACTGGACTTCGCGGGCTGCGAGGGATTCCGCCGAGTCGCGAATTGAATTCAGAGACGACACTCATCCGGCCTCTTCTCGACTGCACTCGCGCGGCCGTCGAAGACTGGCTTAAAAAATCGAATCTCGAATTTCGGACCGATGAATCAAACCTCGATCGGGATTTCACTCGAAATCGAATTCGTCACGATCTGTTGCCGATCTTGAAGTCGTCCTTCAATACACAAGTTGCGGAAGCACTACTGAAACTTGGTAAGCAAGCCGATCGTGCGCAGCGGACATTCGACGAGCTTGTCGTTCCGTTGTTCGATGAAGCAGTGACGATGGAATCAGCCGATCGAATCGTGATTGACACAGTACCGTTGGCTGACCAGCCGAAGGGGTTGATCACTGAGGTTCTGGTCACTGTTTGGAAACGAGCCAACTGGCCACGCCGTGGGTTTACCTTCGAGCACTGGTCGCAACTCGCGGAGATGATCAAATTTCGGACGCCAAGGAGTATTTCTCTTCCCGGTCCGGTTCAGGCAACACGACGAAAGAAGAAAGTCGAACTCGTGTTCGAACGACGAAGTGAACAGTCGAGCTCATCATGAACCCGACTGTTCCAAATGTTTCGTCTTCAGGTTTGTTCGCCGTTTAATCTTCGGGCTTAAGGAAATCGAACATCTTCGTGGGTGTGAAGTCTTTCGAAACGTCGCCCATCAGGTCATAGTTCTCAAAAACGGTCAACTTCTGCACAGGTTGGCTGGAATCGAAGTTCAACTCTTCGAGTTTGATCCAGAGAACCTGCGGACTCATCACGGAGTCGAAGTACAGCACACGATTCGACAAGTCGGTAACCGTTCGCCAAATTGTCGTTGAGACGTTAGGGCGTTCGGGATTCGAAATTCCGAAGGGAGCAGAAACATTTCGCATGACGCTCATCATGGCCGCGATTGCTTCTCGATCGGATTTCGGATCGGGAAGATTATTAACGTAATAGGCTCCGCGAATGAATCGGTCCGCTGGTTCTGTCGATCCCGGAAGCGGTTTGTCTCCTCCAAAAGCTCGATATTGCTTGAGATTGGTGAGTTGTTTGTCGAACGATGGCTGATTCGTCATCACGACATATTCGCGGCTGTGGTAAACTCGAATCTCTCCATCGAGGCATTCCAGAATCGCTGAGTCACCTGTTGGATCGTTCAACGCAATGTGGACTGTGGCTGGCTTTCCGCTGGTTGGCTCGACGGCCATTCGCAGTTGATAAGGGTTGGTCTTGAGTGAATCGACTGCTTCCTGAACTGTCGCGAATTGATCGAGGTAATATTGCACCCACAGTGACATCGAAAGCCCTGGAAGTGATTCATCGCGTGGACCGACCGTCGTTTCCGGCAGATAAAGGAGATGGCCGGCCAATCCTTTTTCGTTGATACCGTCTGCAGTACCGACGTCGTAAGTTGTGACGACAACGCTTCCGTATTTGCTGGTCCACTTGAGCGGATTCACTTCAGAAAGTCCGCTGCGTTCCATGCCTCTAGGAAGCAGCCAGATGTTGCTGCGAATGTCTTCGAACCAATCCATGTTGCGTCCGACGACGACGGACCAGCCGTTGTCATTCCAAAGGACTCGCGAACAGGATTCGCCCGACGAGCTGAGAAAACAGAGAGATGCGAGACTGAGAATTGCAGCGCTAAATCGTTTCATGGAGTTTCGCCTTGCTTAGAAAGCCAGGATGTCGTGGTGATCGGGAGCAGGTGCCCATCCAGTCGTGAGGGAACGTATCAGGACTAACCTAACGCATGAACTGCCCGCGAGCGAAGAATTCGGTCGAAAGGTATCCCGCAAAGTCATTGCAGATGCAAATTACAATGAGTTTCATGTCGGTCTTCTACTCATGTTCAAACGATTCCAGTGAGTTTCGATAAACATCAAGAAGTTCTTCCAGCTGGGAAGTCTGACTCGAGATTGATGATGGAATGCATTCGCATGATGACAAATTCAATGGATGCGTTGTTTCTTCGCAACAGGACAGTCAGGGCATCGACATTATGTCAAAATTCTGCTGCTTGAGACTCGTACTGCCAAGTTGCGACCGATAGTCTGATGGACAGGTCGTGGTGACCTGTAAATCATGACCATCTTCGTGTTTGCGAGATATGGCTGCAATTGGTGATAACCATCAATTGTTTGTGGGGAGACTCTCTTTGAACACTGATCAAGACGTCGCGACAACTTCCAAATCCAGCTCATCGGGGTTCAAAGCCCGGGCGATTCTCTTCGTGGGAATGCTCGCACTGGCGCTCATCGGCATGGGGCTCACCATGTCGTCGGACAAAGGGGAAAAGAGCTGGGAGTTCTGGGTCTTCCTGTTGACCGTGTACGGAAGCGTAAGCATTTACTGGGCGTGGAAACGAGCCCGAAGAAAAGGCCTTCCGGTCTGGGGGATGATCCGTGCCCAGGTGTTGCACTGGTTGAGTGTGCTCGTGGTCTTTGGAATCCTGGTGCTGTTTGAACGAACAGAAATCATTAATCGGGAATCAGCATCAAACGTGGCTCTACTCGTTCTGGCACTGGCCTGTTTTCAGGCTGGGGTCCATTTCGATTGGGTGTTCGCACTGCTCGGTTTGGTGCTCGCGTTAATGGTGATCTCGATCGGTTATCTGGAGCAGTATGTCGTCTGGATCGTGATGGTTCCGGTAATTATCGCAGCCGTTTGGGTCTTCTTCCAGATGCGGAAACGAAACTCAGCTGATTGAGACTGAAGAACGTGCTTCTCCAGCCGCTGCACTTTGACATCGAGCGGCGTCGTCAAAATTAGAATGGGGCTGAGATTGTCACGATCGTCTGAGGCGGAATTGTCTCACATGTAGGTTGGATAGAGCCTCAGCAAGTCGTCTGACGATCTTCATTCAGTCTTTCGATAATCGACGTATTCTGACCGAATCAGCGGAGCACTGGAGACGAGGATTCAAGCGACGACTCGGTCAATTTCAGCACGTCTTCGTGAAGCAACTTGTCAAATCGAATCATTGAACTGACTTCGTTCTGTGTTTCCTTCTGACCAGCCATGAAATCGTGTTCCAGAATTGCGTTCAGTATCACAGTTCAAGCAATTTCGACGGGGAGCAGAAATGTCCGATGATTCCGTTGCGAACTTTCTGTCGCGAACGCATTGGCAACGTTGGGTCATTTGGGGGCTCTTCATTTTCCTCGTCTACGAGTTGCGAGACTTCTTCTTCATCGCATTCGTGACGTTCCTCTTGTGCTACATCGTCCGAGCGATTGTGACTGCATTGACGAAGCGATTGTCTCCCGGACACGAAAGAGTCTGGCTGGATCGATTGCTGACATTGGGAACATTCGCAGTCATCGCTTCTGTCATCGCTGGCGCAGTTCTTTGGATTGGTCCTCAGATCATTCAGCAAAGCAGAGCGTTATTGGTTCGGCAGCAATTCTCCAGTCCACAAAACGCGCTCGAGGGGCTTCTCAATCGAACGGTCGGTTCCGTGCTCATGTGGCAGCAGTATGGCGGTTCACAGGATGAACGATATCAGACAGCTCTCAAACAATATCGAGAAGATGGCCGGCAAGGAGAGGGCTACTACTCACAGTTCTCAGCGCTGCACGCTCACCTGAAATCCGGATTTCAGGCGGAGTACGAAGAGGGCGAACGACGGCGGATTGAACAACTCGTTCGCACAGAGAAATCCGAAAGTGATGAATTCGACGAGTGGTTTCTGCAGGTCAAAGCACCTGAATTGTTCGAACAGCATCGACAGAAGTATCTCGACGATTGGGGAATCGATACTCAATCGAATCAATCCGAAGATGACCAAACCGTCGACGAAAGTAACTCAAGCGACTTAACACCATCCACAAAACGAAATGGCAGCCTCGATGCAACAATTCGTCAGCGGATCCTGGATGACGTCGAATCTGATCCCATAGTCCTCGCGGACTTGCGAAGAGAATGGGAACAGGCAATTGCTGATTCGCGCTGGAGAGAGTTTTTGCACACTGCTGAATATCAGCAAGCCTTTGAGGCATTCTACAAAGAACAGCGAGAAGAAAATCCCGACGCGATTCCGTTCACCTACGAAACTTACATGAAGCTGAAGGCTGCCTATCCGAAAGGGAAGGATGCATTCGCTCAAGCGTTGCCTGACAAATCGGAAACGGAGTCGCACGAAACAGCTGTTGAGACTCGCGAAGACTTCGAACTCGCGATGCAACGAGACCTCGCACAGCAATGGTGGAGTCAGGCACCGATGGCAGCTTCCATCCGCCAACACGCCAAAGAGGACCTGCCGAAACTCATTGAGTCTTTTGGGGAAACACTCAAGAGCCTGTTGCACAAACTTCTTGAGGTGCCCGCTCAACTCGTCACAGCTCTGCTCCTGAGTATGTTTATCTGCTTCGACATGTTGCACTTGAAGAAATCAGTTGCCAGCCTCAAAGAGACTCGTGTGAAACACTTTTACAATGAGATCGTTCCAGGTCTCATTGTTTTCTCTCGACTGATTGGCCGCTCATTCAGTGCGCAAGCATTGATCGCAGTCTTCAATACACTTCTCTCGTTCCTGCTCCTGTGGATGCTGGGAATTGGCAACGAACTCTTGCTCTGCACGTTCGTTTTTCTCGGCAGTTTCATCCCGGTCCTTGGAGTGTTGCTCTCTGGTATTCCAATCGTTTTGCAGGCAATTCTTCAGCCGGACGGAAGCCTTGAGCTGGCGATTCAGGTCATCATCGGAATTCTGGTCATTCACCTTATCGAAGCCAGTTTCCTCAGCCCGAAAATCGTCGGCAAAGTTCTGCACCTGCATCCCGTGGCGGTCCTCGTCATTCTGGCGATCGGAGAACACTTCTTCGGACTCTGGGGACTTCTGCTGGGAGTTCCCGTCGCTGTCTATTTGATGCGTGTTGTCATTCTCAACGAACCGATCCCGGGGATTTACGATCCGAAGTCACGCTTGGAAACGACGACTCAGCCGGCTTAATTGACCCTCGATGTTGTGAGTTGAGAAACGAAAGAGCCGCTTCGCTATGCCCCTCAATGCGAAGCAGTCACTTCGAACCTGATGGCCGAGCTGAAGCAGGTTCGCCGCTGCAATCCACATAACTGTTGTATTCGGAACTCCGAATTCTTTCGGAGTGGTGACATTTCGCAACATTGGGCAGTGTTCGAAAGCTAGCTTTGCGAGAGATCGGTCAGAGTGACCGAAATTTCTTTCGACCGCATAGTGTATTGTCACCGAGATGAAACAACGCCTGATTTCAGTCTTATTCGCTGTCTCCGTGTTCGTGAGCGCGTTTCTGTTGTTTCAAGTTCAGCCGTTAATCAGCAAGGCAATTCTGCCCTGGTTCGGCGGCACACCGAACGTGTGGACGACCTGTCTTCTGTTCTTTCAGACGGTTCTTTTCGGCGGGTATGTTTATGCCCATCTTCTCACCGATCGACTTCGACCCAAGTGGCAGGCAGTTGTTCATATCGTCTTGCTCACTTCAGCTGTCATACTGATTCAAATTGTTCCGAACGACTCGTGGAAGCCAGTCGGCGGTGACTCGCCAGTACTTCGAATTCTGGGCGTTCTTCTCGTGACGGTTGGACTTCCATACTTTGTGCTGTCAACGACAGGCCCACTGCTTCAAGCCTGGTTCGGCCGAACATTTCCGGGCCGTTCACCCTATCGTTTGTATGCACTTTCAAACTTCGGTTCCTTGCTCGCACTGTTGAGCTACCCGTTCGTCTTCGAACCCGTGATCGGAATGGGACAACAGGCAGCCTTGTGGACGATTGCATTCATGGGACTGGCAGTCCTTTGCGGGCTTTGTGCGATCACTTCGGCATCCGCCCAGTTTCCAGTCAACGATGATGAGAAGAGTCCAGCGGAACCGAACACGAGCGAAGGAGAAAGCGGCACGGATGAAGTTGTCGCGTCTCGCTGGTGGCAATGGTTTGGGCTTTCGATGATCGCTTCGGTGATGCTCTTGGCGACGACAAATCAGGTCTGCCAGGATGTGGCTGTGATCCCGTTCCTGTGGGTGGTTCCGCTGTCGCTGTACCTTCTGACGTTTATCCTCTGCTTCGAAAGCGAGAACTGGTACTCACGGTTGTGGTACGGCCTGGGAGGAGCATTCTGTGTCGCTATGGTCACGTATCTGATGACATTTCCAGCAGCCCTCAGCTTCGCCAGCCAGATCTTCGTTTACTTCGCTGGCTTGTTTGCCGTCTGTATGGTCTGCCACGGAGAGCTCGCTCGGCTCAAACCAGAACCGAAACGACTGACAGCTTTCTACCTGACGATGGCAGCTGGCGGAGCGTGCGGTGGATTGTTCGTCGGTGTTCTCGCTCCGATGATCTTCCCGTTGTATCTGGAAATGCACTTCGGACTTGTCATCTGCTGTGTTCTCACAATGGCTGTCTACTTTCATGAGAATAGCCGTCGAGAAGAAGGCGACCAGATGCCTGTTTGGGGACACCTCGGCGGATTCGTGGTCATCATCGGAGTCGCTATCATCCTGCAATCACAGGCGAGTGCGGTCATCCGCGATGCTGTTGAGATCGAACGCAACTTCTACGGCGTTCTAAGAATCGAAGATGCCTATGATGTCGACGCTTCCGCGGAAACTTTGAATCTCAGACATGGCCGCATCCTGCATGGTGTCCAATTTAAAGACCCGCAAAAGCGAATGATTCCCACAACCTACTACGGGGAGAACTCGGGGGTCGGCCGAACAATGAATGCTCTCCATGAACATCGTGAGCAGTTGAAGATCGGCGTTGTGGGGCTAGGAGTTGGGACACTGTCGACTTATGGTCAGGAAGGAGACTTGTTCCGCTATTATGAAATTAACGACGCAGTCGTCAGAATCGCACAAGACAAGTTTTCTTTCTTAAGTCAAACCCCGTCGCAGTCAGAAATGATCATTGGCGATGCTCGGTTGATGCTCGAACAGGAACCAGATCAGAAGTATGACTTACTGGTTCTCGACGCGTTTTCTGGTGACTCCGTTCCGACGCATCTGCTGACGAAAGAGGCAGCTGCGGTGTATCGTCGGCACTTGGCACCGAACGGCGTTCTGGCGATTCACATCTCAAATCTGCACTTCGACCTCAAGCCTGTTGCAGCAGCCATCGCTGAAGAAGTCGGGCTCGACTTCCGTATTGCACGCGGCGGGTTTCAGGATGAAACAGCTGAAGTCCCGAACTTGTGGCTGATTGCCAGCGATGACTCTGCAATTCTCTCAGATCCGAATCTGATGGAATTGGTGAAGCCGTCGCCAGAGGAACGAGTTCTCTGGACGGACGACTTCAGCAATCTGTTCACCGTGCTGCACAAGAAACTCTTTTAGTTCGACTTGCAGAAGAATTCGATTGAAGGCCAGATACAATGAGGGACGTTAAACGATTCAACGCCCCTAACTGTTTATAGATTTGCCTTCCTACTCGACAGTGGCATCCTGGTAATCCTGCAAGCGCTCTAGATACAAGAACTGTTCGACGTAATCGCGATGCTCCTTGTCGGTCAATTCTTGAAGCAGTTCCAAAGCGGAGATATAGCTGGCCAGATTGCCGTTGGAAGACAGCATCTTTCCGTCTCTGACGAAGCTGACTTTGCTGTCATCCTGAACAGACAAGTTGGGGTACGTCTGCTGGAGCAGTTCTCCTCCGCCGATGTATGTCACGATTCTGCGTCCGTCCGCAACTCCTGATGCTCCGATTAAGTGAGCGCCGGCGCAATTGCTCATGGTGTAATCAGTATTCTTTCCCTTCGTTTTCACAAACTGAACGATTCGCTCGGACGCGACAATTTGCTCCATGTCATAAGAGCTTGAGACGACGAGGACATTCAGTTCAGGGCAATCTTCAAATGTGAAATCAGGAAGCACGCGCAGCCCACTTTCCATCGGGACCGGTTGAATCGACTCAGCGACAGTGATCACATTGAACAAACGATTGCCGTCCTTGTCCGGCTTCGTGAAGACATCAATCGGAGCTGTGACTTCGGTCATCAAAACGTTGTCAAAAAGAAGAACTCCAATCGTCGGTAGTGTTTCGTCGAACTCCTGACGGTTGACGCTGTCGGCGACACTGATTGTACAGGTTTCGTTGACCCCCTCTTGGCGATCCTGCGATTGATGGCTCACTTCGCTTGAATCGACTTCTGGGATCACGAGTTGTTTAGCATCTGCGGGATGGACCATTGTGACCAAAAAACGGCATGGTCGGGTTTTATCCGGGTTCCGGGAGACGCGGTGAAGAATCATCTTTGGTTCGAAGAAAGTGTCTCCTGCCTTCAACGTCTGGACTGGGCGATCTTCAACAGCGAATTCAAGAGTCCCCTCGAGCAAGTACCCAGTGACAGACCCCGGATGTCGATGTGGCGGAGTGAATCCCATCGGCGGAACGGTGACTTCGATCAGGGAAGCTGTCATCAACTCTCCGTTCTGCAGACTCTTCAGATTGTCCGCACGCAGCACTTTTGCATGTGCACTGTGAGACTCTCCGCTTGTCGTTCTTTCCTCAGCGCTTGCAGAGCTGATTGCTAGCACAAAGACAACAAGACAGCTGAGTAGAATCTGTGAGACGGGGCATTGAAAGAATCTGACGGTCGGCTTGGGGTGTTTCATCGTGCATTCTCCATTTCGAAAGTCGTGGACGGATGGTTTTGATCTGTGCGATCGCCGTTTTGATTTCTTCTGCAACTCTCAGTGATGGGCAATCGCTTTCCTTCGTTGAGTTGCGTACGATTCTAAGAATGAACTGGACCTCTGGAAGTTCCACTCTGTCGAAAAACAATGGGTCCACTTTTGAGGCTGAGATCATGGTCAATCGCAAGCAGGAGTATTTCGAGTTTGAAGCAATTCATCTCGATGATGATTCCCAGACTCATCGCTATGTTCAACTTGAACAGCAGATTCGAAGAGCGATTGTTGATCGTCGTCTCCCTGCCGGCTCAAGAATTCCCTCGAGTCGGAATCTCGCTAAGCTTCTGAACGTCTCGCGCAACACAGTGTTGACCGCATACGACCAGTTGATTTCGGAAGGATATCTGAAATCGAGTGGGGGATCAGGAACTCGCGTTGCGACAGTGCTTCCGGAAACGTTCGAGCACAAGACCGCTAAGCTTCCAGCGAAACACTCGTCGATCGGGACTGAGGAACTTTCAAGGGTCGGAAAGACACTCGCCCAGCAAGCGGACCCCGTCGTACTCACTCCACAGAAAGTGCTCCCGTTTCTTCCCCACGTGCCAGCAGTTGACGAATTTCCGATTGATGTCTGGAACCGACTCACGAATGAACAATCTCGCTGGACACGTAAGCATCTCGTCTTATGCGAACCGATCGGATATCGTCCACTTCGCGAATCGATCGCAGAATATATGGGGCTTTCACGCGGTGTTGAGTGCTCTCCCGATCAAGTTGTGATCACTTCAAGCGCTCAACAAAGCATGATGTTGCTGGGCCAGTTGCTGCTTGATCCGGGAGATGTTGTCTGGGTGGAAGAACCTGGAAATCTCCCAGCAAACTCTGTTCTCGAACTTTCTGGTGCCAAGATCGAAGGCATTCCCGTTGACGAAGAAGGGCTCGATCTGACCGCAGCAGAGTTGAAGCGTTCCCCTCGAATGATTTGTGTTACACCGGGAGGACAGTGGCCGCTGACGATGACGATGAGCTTAAATCGCCGACTCGAACTTCTCGCACGTGCGCAGGAATCGAAGAGTTGGGTTGTAGAAGACGACTACAATGGTGAGTTTCGGTACAACGGACGTCCCCACCGGTCGCTGACAAGCCTCGATCCAACTGGAAGAACAATCTACATGGGCACCTTCAGCAAGGTTCTCTTTCCATCGATTCGAATGGCATTCCTCGTCGTTCCTCCCGCGTTGGCAGAGGCTTTCGCGATGGCAAAATGGCTACAAGACAGAGGCACATCACCGCTGCCACAAATGGTGTTGCATCGCTTCATCGAAACTGGAAACTTCGTCAAGCACCTGCGACGAATGCGAACCCTGTACGCCGAACGTCAGCGCTTCCTCTTCGAGGGCTTACAAGAACACTTCGGCAAGGACGTTGTCGTCACGCTTCCCGAATCCGGGCTGCATCTCGTCGTTTTCGGGCGAACCGAGAAAATCGAGCAGCGATTGATCGCAGCAGCTGAGCGCGCCAACGTGCGGTTTCATCTCGTCAAATTCTACGCGATTGATCCGGAATCTGATTCCTCACGCGGAATCATTCTCGGATTCGCAGCCTATGGCAAGAAACTCTCGAAACGAGCACTCCGAGATTGGGCGTCAGAATTCCACAATTGCTAGATCCATTTCGAAACAATCACCGTTCTTTGACGCATTCAAATTCCTCAGAGAGCACAGCGTTCAAATACAGAGCAAGCCGTCGCGCGACAGAAGAGGCATGACACTGGAAGACTACGAACTGAAAACACCAATCCAAGAGTCAATGCCAATCTACAACCTCACCGGCGGCAGCAATTGACGGTCCCTAACGCAAAAAATATTGACCTGTCAGAGAGGTCGCCACATTCCGCGTGTCGACGGTAGAAAGTGCGACACCATGTCGGTCAACAACCACTGTCATCGGTCTTTGCATTTGAGCAATTCACGTGTCACCTGCAGTACCTTTGCAAGTAGAAAAACTACTACGCTGTCCATTCCCGTACTTCGGTGGGAAGAGTTCGATTGTTCCGACTGTCAATGTGCGTTTTGGCGACATCACCTCATTAAGAGAACCGTTCGCTGGGGCCGCAGCACTCACACTCGCGAGAAAGCCCGTTGCTCACGAAGCTTTCAACGATGTGAATCACTGCATGGTGAACTTCTGGAGAGCGATCAAATCAGATCCCGAAGCAGTCGCAGAACACGCCCACTATCCGATTACCGAAGCGGATCTCCACGCGCGCAGCGTCTACCTGTTCCGGGGCGAAGCGGTACAACAGGCTCAGTATCGGATCACCGAAGATTTGGAGTACTTCGATGCTCGCCCGGGGGGGTATGCCTGAGGCCGTTTCTATCAGATCGAAAACGCATTCGAAAGCCTGCAGAAATCGAAATCCGCGATGCGTGGCAACGGACTCTGCGTTTCGGTCTATCGCACTCAGCGTGCTCGTCAGTTGGCCCTGATCGACTGGTTCTCGGCGTTGGCGGAACAACTCCACAATGTTCGGATCGTGGATAGGGCTGGCAGCGTCTGGACTCCTCACCCTCAGTTCTCGCACTGTAATGGAAAACCGGAATAGCTGGAGTCTTTCTGGATCCACCGTACGCCAACAGTCTGGCCCTCGTGCAGCAGTTACTGGGTCTGTCGAATGAATTCTCAGATCCCGATCGCGGCCACACAGACTGTTACCTGTACGATGATGACAAGAGCTAGGTCGATCAGCTCGTCGCCGATGTCAACCGCTGGTGCCAGCAAGCAGGCAGCAACCCCCGACTCAGAATCGCCCTCTGCGGTTATTCGGGAGAACACGACAATCTCGTGAGTGATCACGGTTGGACGAAGCACTCTCGGACAACCCACGGAGGCTGGGTCAACACCAGCAAGAATAAAGGCGCTCGTGGGAAAGATAATCGATCACGCGAAACAATCTGGTTCTCACCGAGGTGTGTTGGTGAGTAATTTGGAAGTGTTCACAAAGCTCCGCCGCTGTACTCAGCCTCGAATGCATCTAAGGTGATCCACAAGTCGTAGCGAGAGTGGAAGCTGACCAATTCCAGGCTACGCAATCGAGGAATGCCGTCGACGGAGAACTCCCAGCGGCGCGGCGGTTCGGAGCTGGTTGGTCGATGTTCGGTAACATTCGCTGTAGTTACCTTGCGCAGGATTTACTTCGAGAGCATCATGCATGTCGATTCGTTGCGACAAAGACGTACAAACAGCCAACGAATGTGAGAATTCGATCGTATTTCAGTCAAATCTGAAAACCTCCCTGTCGTGGTAGCACAATGATGAATATCCAGAACACTTGGACCTCTTTGTCTGTTTTGCAGCACATTCAAATCGCCGTTTTCGCTCTCGTGATTGGTGGAACTAGCTGTTTTGCACAACAGATTTCAAACGAGGGTCGATCTCCTCAAGTCGCTGGTCAATTGAATCCAAAATCTCCTGCCGACTTTGGAGACTTTGATGAGTTTGTAGAACGAGTCTTGACGGAGTGGAAAGTTCCGGGTGTCGCAATCGCAGTGATCGACAACGACCGGATTCTCCTGTCGAAGGGTTATGGGTTCCGAGACCTCGAACAACGTCTTCCAGTGACCTCCAAAACCCTCTTTCCAATCGCATCAATCACTAAGCCATTCACAGCTACAGCGGCTGCGATTCTCCTAGACGACAGAAAGCTTGAGTGGGATGATCGTGTGCGTGACCATCTGCAAACGTTTCGATTGTATGACGAGAATGCAGCAGCTCAGCTGACGATTCGTGACTGTTTAGCACATCGCACTGGTCTCTCAATGGCTGGGCTGCGTTGGTACGGTGTCAACGGTTGGCCTGAAGCCAATATTACCCCAGACTTTGCGTATCGGACCCTGCGATATCTTGAACCGACCGCTTCGGCACGAACAACTTACCAATACTCCAATAGCGGATATTTGATTATCGGTAGATTGATCGAAGAATTGAGTGGAGAGTCGTGGGAGGACTTCGTCAATCGTCGGTTGTTCAATCCGCTGAAGATGGATCGTACGAACTGCTCCGTGAAGGAGACCCAAGAAGACGCTGATCACGCGAAACCGTATGATCTGCAAGACGGAACAGCGGTTCGACGTCCATTTTTTCCGAGCGAAGTCGTTGCTCCCGTTGGAGGAATCAACTCTAACGTGGAAGAGATGACTCAGTTTCTCAAATTCTGTGTGGGGCAAGGCAACCTCGAGGGCAAGCAGATAGTCACCAAATCTGCCATGAAAGATTTGTTGACTCCCGAGGTGGTCATGCCGGAGTTCGACAGCTTTAAGGCAACAACTGGTTTCCAGGGCATCGGATGGCAACTGTTCCTGATTCGAGGTGAAAAGTGGGCACGCCATACTGGGAGCTTTCCCGGATTCACCGCAGTTGCCGGTTTTTGCCCCAAACGGAAGTGCGCGTACGTTGTGCTCACAAACTTGGCCTATCGTCCAACTGCAGAATTGATGGAATCAAACATTCGCAGTCGGCTGCTAGGTCGGAAGCCAGTCGATGAATTTGAAATGTACTACCAACTAGAACAGAGCAGCAATGAAAGTTACGAAGAAGCTCGTCAGCAGCGACGACCGACTCAAATCCAAAATACAAATCCAACTCATCCACTCATTGATTACGTCGGACAATACACGAACCCTGCCTATGGAGACTTCGAAATCTCACTCAACGGTGACGCTCTTCAGTGGAGTCACCACGGGTTTCAAGGTCCGCTGAGACACTATCACTACGATGTCTTCGATATGGAAGGCGATCGACTCACCAATGGAATTGTTGACGATGACATTCGACGAGAACTTGTCACGTTTCATGCCGGTTCCAGCGGTAGGTTTGACTCTCTTAGCTTACCAAGGTTTCCTATCCCGAAAGACGTCGTCTTTTCAAGATGTCAGGCTGACGACGGAGCCGAAGACAGCCGATGACTCTTCAAACGACTGTCATGGCAAGACGAAGCTTGAATATCCAATAAGGGTTATCCGAATAATTCGGTGGAGGGTCCCATCGCGAATTGCAGAGTCGTGGAGGGCTGGAATTAGAAACAACCGTTTTTCGAGGTCCGACTGCACGGGAGTTGTGTACGAATACCCAGGAGAATTCTCTATCGAAATACTTCGATCACCTCGAATCGTTCACAGACGAGCTTCATCTCAGGGTCGTAGCCTCCATTTCGTTCGAAGTATTCTCTGTGGTCTTTACGCCATCCTTCTAGATCGTCATTCTCGCCCTCAGCCAGGGCAAATTCTTCGCCCACTTCATTGAACTTCATGACCTCTATTTCCACAGTTCGAATGGCTACGGCAGGATTGCCTTCCCACGTCAAAGCGATATCGACTCTGCCGACACGAGGCAAATCTTCATTGCCTGAAGCGTAAACCCGCAACGCTTCGCATGTCGCTACTTTTTTTCCACTGACAACAAGCGAGGTCAGTTCGTCGCATAGTTTCTTGCTGTCGCCAAATCGAAACACTTCCGAGTCCGGGTATTTTGCTCTTGCTTCAGATAGGTTCATCTTCTCAACACGCTTAACTTGTTCTGCAGGAGCAGTTCAATTCACGCTCCTTCGTCGAGGCGATCGGCCACGGCCTGGAATGTTTCGATCAGATTGCCTGCATCGATCATCCGAGAACGATGACCCGACTCAATCGCCTTTTCAAGGGAATTGGCCAGGTCTCGAAGAATGTCGGCGATGCGGTGCGATTCAAATCGAGGTAAATGTGAGCATGACGCAAATGCCGATTGTGACCGTCATTTACCGGATTTCACGGCACTTTAGAACAATTCAACGAATCATCTCTGCCTCACATCAGCATGAATTCCTGATCTTGGCCTAAGCGTACTGGCTTGCATCCTGAGGGAAAACGGTAGACACCAGGAGCCGTCGTCTGTTGAACTCTTCTCCAACAGCAGAGGTTATGTGCACCTACTGTCGCTCCACTTGTCGAGGTAGATGTGTTACCGACGCAATGAACCCGACAGAGAAGATTCCAATGACCACATTTCTTGTCGCCACACTTTCCCACGACGTTCTGGTCGAAGCCGCTGATGAAGATCATGCCCGCCACTTACCAGAGATCGATCTGTGGAAATGGCACCACGAAATGATCGCTTCCCACGCTTCCTGAAAATCAAGATCACGAAAACCCCGGGAAGGCTCCCGGGGTCCTAGCGTTGGTAGGTCAGCATCGCTTTGTGATTGAACGCTTCAGTTGCGTTGTTTCGGCGAATTACTCGCGGGCTCAGATGATGAGTTCTCAAGCAATCACTTAATTCATCTCTTTAACATCGTAGCAAAGCAGTAGGCCTTGATCGCGAATGTAGAGCTTTCCATTCGCGATGACTGGGTGAGCCCACGCAGGTGACGAACTGCGGTCAGGTTGCTGGAAGCGTCCGCGCACAATGAGTTCTTTTCGTGAGGGCTCAATCAGGATGACCTCTCCCTCTTCAGCACGTAGGTAAAGCCGATTGTCAGCTAACAACAATGATCCTTTTGGAGCATCGCGCTCACGCCACAAGATGTCGCCCGTCTGGAAATCCATGCAGACCATGAAGCCACCTCCGTTTCCGCCGTTCGCCCCGTAGAGCGCCCCGTCAACGACGATCATTCCTCCATGGTGGTTCTGCATATTGCGGGAGAAATAGACTTCCTCGGCCTCAATCTTTCCATCCGTACTCTTCACCAACTTTGCTGCACCTCCGCCGTTGCCATAGGCCGATGCGGCAAAGACCACTCCGTCCTGGTAGATGGGAGTTGAGCAATTAATTCCCATTGAATTTGCAGGGGCACTGTATTGCCACAGAATCTCTCCGTCGTCTGCCGACACTCCGACGAGAGAACTGGCAGTCAGTTGGACGTATTGCCGATCACCCTCGAAATCGATCGGAATCACTGACGCATAGGCTGCTCCAGAACGCCCTTCACTTCCACGGCCCGAACCACGAGTACTTCTACCAAAACCACCTCCACCAAAGTTGAAGAATCCTGGACTGGTCGAGCCTCCCGTAAATCCAGTTTCGGCCAACCATACGTTCCCTTCGGAATCGGTGAAGGGCGTGGTCTGACCGGCTTTGATCCGAATCGTGTCGGAGTCATTCGCATCGTCTCGCTGCGGAATGATTTTGATCGCTTTGATTGCCGGGCTCTCAGTCTGCCTCGTGAATGTGATGTTAAATTCTCCGTCTTTCACTTCCACAGGCACCGCTTCGACATACGCTTTGTTAGGGCCCCCCGCTTTCTGCCAGATGTCGAAATCATTCAGTTCGGTCCCCTCGACATCCATACTAAAGACGCGTCCTCCGGCACCAGTTATGCCAGAATACGTCTCGGCGAAATACAACTTCACCACGTACTTGCCGTTAGGAACTTTGTGGGCGAATGCCGTCATTCCCCAATGCTCACTGAGAAACAACGCAGAGTCATTTGTCCCAGTCACTTGAGGTGCTCCACCGTTTGCTCCGCGAGGGCGATCGGCCATTTCTCGCTGACCGGGTCTGGATGGCCTTATCTGCTCTTCCCCATTGGCATTCAATTCAGGACGAGATCCTTCCCCCGATGATTGTGAATTGGCCGTGGCTGTCTTTGTTGTCCAAACCGTCTCACCAGTCAATTTGTTGAGTGCAACCAACAAGGCATCAGAACTCCCCGGAGTGCAGATCACCTTGTCGTCATCGATCAACGGAGATTCGCGATAGCTCCACATGGGCAGAGTACCGCCGAAGTCTTCTGTGAAATTACGCTTCCAGATGACCTCACCATCGTCAACACTCAGGCAGGCAACTGTGCCTCCCATCCCAATGACGTACATTCGGTCCCCTTCGATCGTGGGAGTACACGCGGGACCTTCGCTCGACTGAGGAGGGCCCTGTTGAACTGCATCTCCCAATGGAGTTACCCAGATTTCCTTGCCGTCTTCTTCGGACAGAGCCCAGACGATTTCTTTTCCATCTCGGTTGCTCATGCCGAAAAGCCGACCGCCAGCCACAGCTGGTGCGCTGTCACCACCGCCGAGACCATCGATTCGCCAAGCCAGGGGTGGCCCACTATCAGGCCACTCTTGCAACAGTCCCGTTTCTGTTGAGGTGGCGTTGCGATCTGGTCCCTGCCATTGCGGCCAGTCTTCAGCGGAGGCGATTGCAGCGAAACTCGCAATTGCAAAAGTCAGAAAGTATCTCATGTCTTGGTTTCCGTGAGTTGATTGAACAACCGGCCATACAAGTCTTCGTACTTGCAGGTTGGGGCCGCCTCGAAGGTTGGGAGATGAGCGTGGCGCTCGCAACCACAGCAATGAGCAGCGAGAAAACCCAAAAGAATAATGCGAAATCGGGTCTTTTCCGGGGCCACAGAATTGTTAGAAAATCAGGCGAAAGATGTTTTCACTGATCTGCTCGAACACAGAAGATGTGACTTAGACCACGGATGTAGACACGGTCGCCTACAAATGCGGGAGTCGCGTAAATAGGTTCTCCAATGTCCGATTCGCCAAGTAGCTCAAATGTTTCGCTCAATTTAAAGACCTGTGTTTTGCCTGACAGATCGCTGATGTAGACTCGATCTTCGACCACGACGGGTGAACTGTTGAATCCCTGACCGAACTCGTGTTCCCAATGTACTCTTCCAGTTGTTCCATCGAGGCAGGTCACGACCCCGAAAGCGGTAGGAACAATCAGGTACTCGCTTGCGGCGACAGGGCTTGCCGCGTCTGGTAAGTCACCTTCCCATGCCCAAACCTGCTGTGGGCCTTCGGCGTGATTTGAGACATCGAATGCTGCAGCAGCCGCACCTTCATTGGATGCAAAAACCAGTTCGCCCGATCCGGCAGCTGACGAAGCCACTTCACCGCGGAAGCATTCTACTTGCCAGAGTTGCTCTCCGTTCTTTGGATTGTAGCTGCTTAGCCATTTGCTGTCCGTGAGGATGAGTTCTGCTCTTCCGTTGTTGTCGAAGAGGATCGGTGAAGACCATGCCATCTGATCGCGCGACACACGCCAGACCGGTTCGCCTGTCTCCATCTTCAATGCAAGCAGTTCCCCGTGTTCTCGCTGGTCATACTGCACAAACAGAAGTTCATTGTTGCAGGTCAATGAAGAGGCGTGACCGTAGTGGTTGTGGGGTGCTCCCAGATGCAAGGCCCACACACGCTCTCCTGTCAGTTTCAGACAGACGAGTTCTCCGGTCGCAAAAACTGCTGCGACCAACTGACCGTTCGTTGCGACTGTGGGAGCGGCAAATCCCGTCTCACCCAACACACGTGGCAGGCTTCCATCGATTGGTGAGTCCGGCAAGTGTGAAACCTGATGCTCCCACAGCAACTCTCCGTCTTCTATATTGAAGCAGTAAATGTCGCGTGAATCTGCATCTGCTCCCGTTAAAAACAGTCGATCGTCCCAAACAACCGGCGAACTCATGCCATGTTTGGCGATCGGAGTTTGCCAGTGGATGTTCACGCTGTCTTTGACACTCCATGTCAAAGGAGGAGTGGCGTCAGTCGCGCGGCCCATTGAACCAAAACCGCGAAAACTTGGCCAGTTCTTTTGCAGTTCAGCAGTCGTTGCGGGCTTAGAATTTTCACTCCCGCCAACAGGTTCTTCAGCTGGAACTGCCCATGAAAAAACAAAGAACAGAATTTGAAAGGCGACGACTGTTGTCTTCAACATCATTTCGCAACCCTCACACACTTCATCTGACGATGGTCACGAATCAGCAGTTTCCCGTCGGACAGAGCAAGCGGAGCCCAGTTTTGAGTACTGCCGCCGATTCGTCCGGCAATTCCATTGTTGTCTCCACCTTCACCAAGCAACTCTGTAGAAGCTAGCGGCTTGAATTCGGATGGATCGGGTTCAATCAGGTACAGAGACTTTTCGCCATCTGTCGCCAGAATCAATCCGTCGACCAGTATCATGCTGCCTTTGTTAAAACTCGGTGATCGCCGAGTCTTCCATTTAATCTCCCCATCTACGCTCATGCAGACCAAACCATCTCGACGGTTGTTCGTGCCGTATTGAGCGTAGAGGTGACCGTCGTGCAGGATCGGCGGCTTCGTTTGATCGCCAAACTCTTCGGTCGTAAACAGTTCTTTCACTGCATATTGACCGTTTTGTTCCTCAATTCTCACCATAGTCGCTCCCAGCTCATATCCGCCGACGACGAGGACGCGATTCTCACCCGCATCGATCGCAGGAGCCACCGAAATGTGACAATTCCAGTTGTCGTATTCCCAAAGTTGTTCTCCCGTAAGCGGATTGAACCCGACAAATGTTCCTCGGTTGTTTTCGTCAGGGCTGCTCCTCTGGAACGGATTGGTCGAAGGGGTCACCATGACCAGATGATCGTTTCCGTCCACTTCGACGATGCTCGGACTGACGTAGCCAACATGTCCCAGCGATGGAGTCTTCCATTTGACGTCTCCAGTCATTTTGTCGTAAGCGACGACACCAGCTTGCGGTGCCTGAGAAGCAACGATCAGCAGATCACGATAGACCAACGGATTCTGAGTGATCGCCCAGATGGGAAAGCTACCCGGTTCGGACGGTCCGGGACGAAATCCCCCGCCGGTGCTCGGAGGCTTGCCTCCAAAGTCCGTCCAGACGTTGGCTTTCCAGACGGGTTGATGCGTTGTCGTATCAATGCAGTGGAGGTCGCCGTTGTGTCCGCAGGTATAGACAAATCTTCCGTCTACGGTCGGGACGCTTCGCGAGCCAGGGAACATAACCGATCCTGCAGCATTGTAAGCGTATGACCACAGTTCTTCGCCGTTAGAGAACTCAAAGCAACGCAGAATGTCTCCAACCTCATCGTCTCGGTCGAGCAAATACACTCGACCATCTTTGACAACAGGCCCACCGTACCCCTTCTCCACATCGACCGTCCAAAGCACCTCAGGTCCCGAATCGGGCCAAGAACGCAAGATTCCGGTTTCCGTGGAGGTCGAATTCCGTTGTGATCCGAGAAACTGCGACCAGTCGTCCGCGTGAGCATTAGCGACATGCAGAGAGAGTAGCGCGAACGCTGAAACGACGACGCTTCGCTTCAGAATCATCATGATTTTCCTCAAATCAATGTGTCAACGCTTGAGATTGGCAAATGCCGTCTGATTTGCCTCCGAAAGAGTAATGCGAAATTGAGGCGTAAGCGGGGCCAAGAATTCCCTCAAAAATTGATAAGACTTCGACTCAATCTGCAATCAGTTCCTCGGCGAACCGATCGAGTTGTTTCAGTCTGGGGTCAATGGCAGGTGTATGTCCCTTCACCACGATACTGGCCTCCCGGTGATTAAGCAGGAACTCAATCCAGTCCACCCAGGGAATCGACGGTGAGCCGGATTCATTCCGCACACTTTCATCGAGTAGTTGATCCAAGAGTGCTTGCGACTGTTCAAAAGATCGCAACGCATCGTCTGCATTTCCCATCCGATGATGAGCAATCGCGATCAGTGGGTGAGCGATTCCTCTCCCGAACCATGTCGCATCATTTGATGCTTCAAGACGCTGCAGCGCTTGGACGTGGTGCCCGGCTTTTAGATGAGCCCAGCCCGCCACGTAAAGGTTCATCCCGTAATACATTTTTGCGTACTTGTGCTTCAGATTCGCATGTGAATGAACAGATTTCTCCTCGGCGGATTCCGTTGTCTCAAGAAGTCGTTCGACTTGAGCTGCAAGCTCTGCAGCTGTCAACTCGGATATCTCTCCAACCAGGAGTCCTCGAGCTGCCACTGAGGCGAGATCTTCTTCGCGCGAACCTTGAAGCTGTTCACAAAGTTGCGCGTAAGCAGTCGATTCATCCGTGTAGTACAACAATTGCGGGACGCCTGAAAGTTCTGCCTGATCGACTGGACACCCCAACTTGACCGACATTGCAAAGTCTGCTGCCGCTGCATCCCAGCGTCCAAGTTTCGCATTCAATTGCCCGCGCTCGAGCCAATCAAGAAAGTATTTCGGCAGCACCTCTGTGGCTTCAGTGTAAGACCTGTAAGAGTCAAACCATCGCTGTGCATCGGAGTGTGCACGTCCGGCTGCGAGTAGAACTGTCATCGTGTTTAACCGATCGTTAAATCCTTCCACTTCGAGCCGGGCCTTGTTTGCGGCTTCTTCTGCGGCACGTGCCTCTCGCAGCGCAGTCTCCTTCTGATCACGCTCCTCGATCGCTACTCGTGCCTGCCACAAGCTGACGCCCGTTCCGAGAATTAGCGCGGCGGTCACCAGTGATACCGTCGAGATGACGACCTTGTTCCGACGGGCAAATTTTGAGAATCGATACCACGCCGACGGAGGTCGAGCCTCGACCGGTTGGTCAACGAGAAACCGCGAAACGTCTTCAGCCATCGCCCCGGCAGTTGCATATCGGCGGTTGCGATCCTTATCCAGCGCTTTCATAACGATCCAGTCGAGGTCGCGCTTCATTGATGAGGCGAGACCGGTCGGATCGAGCCGACGATTGACCGCGACTGTCGTCGCAATCTCGTTGTTGAGAGTGCTCAGTCTCGTACTGGGGCGAGGTGGGTCCTCTTCCCGTATAATGCGGCGTAATTCATCGAATCCAGCTGTCTGCAGACGATCCGGTGCGAACGGTGTTGAACCCGTCAGAATCTCATAAAGCAAGACCCCCAGCGAGTAAATGTCGCTGCGAGTATCGACGTCATTCGCGCTCATCTCTGCCTGCTCCGGACTCATATACGCCGGAGTGCCAACCATCGACGCAAAACGTGTATAGAGCGTCCTCACGGTGAGACTTTGTCCGATCGCCTTAGCAACCCCGAAATCAATGACTTTCGCCAGTGGCTGACCATCTTGAATGGTCACTAAGATGTTCGACGGCTTGAGATCGCGATGAATGATCCCTTTCTGATGGGCATGCTGCACGGCATTGCAGATGGTCACGAAGAGGTTGAGCCGCTCAGAAACATTCAACTGATGGTTGTCGCAGAATTCCGTTAACGGAACTCCACGAACCAGTTCCATGACAAAATAAGGCTGAGCGGTTTCTGTCACTCCGGCATCGAAAACGCGGGCAATGTTGGGGTGATCCATCAATGCAATCGCTTGACGTTCGGCTTCAAACCGGGTGAGTACTTCCCGCGATTCCATCCCTGGTTTAATGATCTTGAGTGCGACGCGACGACGAACTGGTTCCTGCTGATCTGCGACGAACACCAGTCCGAACCCACCTTCGCCGATCTGCTCCATCAGTTTGTAGTGACCGATTGCGGTGCCCGGTTCGTGAAACGATTTTCCGAGTCCTTTAGACACGATCGGTGTGTCCAGCGGGTTGGCTTCCCGGTCGTGTTCTCGCAACAGCGCTGTCACTGCCGCGTGCAACTCCGGGTTGCCACGACACGAAGATTCCACGAACGCCGCTCGTTCACTCGTCGATTCAATGTCGAGAGCATCCAGAAAGACGGATTTTTCTGATGGAGACTGGGAACTCATCAAAGACCTGTTTTCTCCCCTAGCAGACGAATATCTCTGTGTGTTATTGCGATTCCTGATTCAATTCACGCCCCAACCAGGCTCTGGCGAAAGCCCAGTTTCGTTTGACGGTGCGAGCCGAAATTCCGAGTGCCTCGGCCGTTTCATCGACACCGAGACCTGCGAAATATCTGAGCTCAACGAGCTTGGCCAACTCAGGTTCATCCGTGGCGAGCTTAGTGAGTGCCGCGTCGAGATCGAGTAGCTCATCAATATCCCCGACATCGATGATGGCATCACCTTCGAAGATTGCTCGCTGGTTCACCGCGCCTCCACGTTTGAGGCTCTGCCGTCGCCGGGCATTCTCAACGAGGATTCTCCGCATCGCCTCGGCCGCGGCCGCGAAGAAATGAGACCGCCCGTCCCACTTCACGTCGGCATCCCCAACCAGTCGAATATATGCCTCATGTACGAGCGCTGTTGGCTGCAGAGTTTGGCCTGCTTTTTCTTTTTCTAACCTGTAGCCGGCCAACTGTCTCAGCTCCGCATACACGAGAGGCAGCAAGTCGGCCGCAGCTGCGACATGACCTTGCTGAATTTGCTCCAGGATTTGCGTCACTTCCGACATTGACACTTCACGTTTCGAGTAAAACGCTAGAAATCATACTTGATCCGCAGAAAGTTCAATTGCTGATCACCTTTCACTGGGTTTGAGCGAAGACCAACAGCAACCTCAAATGCGACCCAAAACTTGATGACCGAATTTGCCTTCCGTTCAGTCTACTAATGCGAAATTGGGCAGGTTCTGGGGACAAGGAATCTCTGCAAAAAATGCTATGGTCGGAATATCGAAAAGTCTGTCATCGATTTCGCAGCTCCGCCATGACCGCTTTCTCCAGCTCGGTGAGATCTCACTCGGCCAGGACGGCTTAAATTTCACCGACGATGTGTCTGAGTTAGAACGGGTCAGTCGGTGGAGCCATCTCTCCGGGCCACGCGTACCGCTCTTCGACTTCACACAGGATGTAACAGTTTCGAAGCTGTCCTTTTTCGCGGGTCGGACATCCGCCAATACCATGGGAACCATCGAGTAGGAGTGGAACCATCCAATGTAGAATTCCGGTCGAACTTTGATTCTCCGAACGGGCACTGAGTTGAATCGCTTGCTCTTCCGACAATCGAACTGAGAGGGGTGAGACGCTTCTCTTGTGCGGTTCTTATTTCGTGCGAGGGACACAGTGTTCTTTGGAATCGCGCACCAGCGATCTCTTCTGAGACGATGCCCTGTGTTGTTCATTCGAAGCTGGCTCGGGAGTTTCCGCAGGTGGGCCATCCCACCACGATCCGTCGTCAAACTTCTGCTCGCCGACTGTTCCCCAGAAGTTCCACCGGCTCGACTCCAGATCGATCGAGAACTGACGCCCCGCCATTGCAGCCATCGACTGATTGCCACGCGTCTCATCAGGAAGCAGCTGCAGACCGTACCAGCGGAGGGCATGCAGCGACCGAAATGGTTACATCGCGATCGCGAAACCACTTTGTTCCAGATGTGACCTGCGATCCTCGGGGCTCATGACTCAACATCCTCCCGATGGATCTTGGAAACGCCTCAGCAGGGAAGTCGGCAACTCAGTGAAGACTCAAAAAAGAAGCTGCCCTGGAGCAACCCTGCTTCGACGGGCCGTTCGAAGCAGGGGTATTCGCGTTGCTCGACAGGGCAGCGATCAAGGCAGGAGGGCTGACCTGCCTTGATGATTTCGGCCGCCCGACACAGGCAGCCGCCGACGCCACGCAGCGACGGGTTGAGTAAGAATAGTCGGTCCGGTTCTGGTTCAACATCCGGACAGACGAAAGTCAACATCACAGAGTGTTGGGAAAGCAGATCTGTGAATGTCGTCAGTTTGGACCAACCAGCCGCCACGAATCCATTCAGCCAATTTCGGAAAAACAGGCTGGAACAGTAGCGGCATTGATTGCTTCCCGAATCGCGTTCGTCGGTCGTTCGTAGTTCTGCGCTGAAACGCCCGGCACTGAATGGCCGGCAATCCACGATCCCAACTTGATCGAATCGAACGCAGCGTTGTAATCCGTCACGACTCGTTGCCGAAAGTTCTTCAGCTCCACATCGGGCAACCCAGCCGCTTCGCAAATCTCGCCGCGCCACGTTGTATAATAACCCCGCTCCCATGCGTCGCGTTTTTTCGACCAGCCGCCTCGCCGATCGAAGCCAACAAAGACCCGGTCGGAATGCTTGCGCTAGATCGACCTCAGATGAGCTTCGACGTTGTCCGTCACCGGCAACCCTTGTAACTTCCTAGTTTTCGATGCTCTGAAGCGGATCCGCTTGTCGGACCACAAGACGTTCTCCCAACGGAGACGCAGGCAATCTTCGGTCCGTTGCCCGTAGTTCCATTGTAGTACCAGCACGACTCGCCACAGCAAAGGCGTCGGGGGCATTCAACCTCCGCACTTCGGAAAAGTCGCGGAAGCGCAGCCCCGCCACAATTTCATGACCTCGTCGACCGTCAAGAGTTCGCGCTTTGGCTTCGTCTCGGCTTTCGAAAACCCCCACGAATCGGTCAGGTCGGACAACGCTGGAACGGACGGAATCACCCCAGCTCGACGTGCGATTCCAAACAGTCTCCGCAAATGTCTCAAGTACTTGTTTGCCGTCGTTTTCCGAAAAGTGCTATTGGCGACCAGTTCCTTGCGAAACGTCAATTTTGTTTCGTCGTCGACATCGGAAACGGGTATCGTTCCGACGATACTCTCCCAATGTGAAATCGCGGTTCGATATTCCTTCAGAGTGTTCGCGCTTACACCCGCGACTGGTTCGTAGCGTTGTTCGAAAACGTTTCGAATCGATTCGGAAGACTCGGCACCACAACCGAGAAAATTTTTAAGGTGTTTCGGAAAAGCGAAACGCTCACTTTGATCGGTCGATTTCCTCCCGAAACATTTCGGAAGAACGATCTAATGTGAAAGCAACGTAAGGAAAGAGAAGCCCTAGCACGGATGCAATCTCAGAAGAACCGTGCGGCGACGAACGAAAGCTTGGCCGAAGAAACCGTTCTCGCGCTCGCACGTCGCGCGGTCCTTCAGGCTACAGCCACACGGAAAGCAAAACACTACTGAACGAATACAAGGCTCAAAACAGAGCAAGCGTCGAATGAGTCCTTCATCCGTTGCACTGAAGGAACCGCCGCACTGTTCGTGCTTGGCCTACGTCAATTACAACGTCCCGGCCCTTGCGGGTTCCCGGCAACCGTTCCCAGAACAGCGATTCCGTCGGACCAACGAAAACCGGGCAGCGGATTTCTAATCCGCGTCCCGTCAAATGGTGAACATGTCTGCAAAAGTGTTCATTCGTACACTATGAACACAAAGTAGCGGTGGAGGGACTCGAACCCCCGACACGCGGATTATGATTCCGCTGCTCTAACCAACTGAGCTACACCGCCGGAAATTGGTATTCAGTCGGATGCCGCTTAGTTGCATCCTCCATCTTACCCTCTAACTATCGATGACTGCTCAGTTTAGGAGAGCACAATCATCAATGGTTTGTGCTGGAAAGGCAGAAAAATGGGGGCGCCATCTTTGCCTTCACCAACAGGGAGGCGGATTATTGCGAAGGAAGTTTGAATCTGCAAGCGCTTTCACTGTTTAGGCTTCGACAGTTTTTGAACCTTGTCCGAATTGACTGCTCAGTCAAAGGGTTTCCGCTCTTCTCTGCGATCGTCTGAACTTGATGTTGGAAGAATTCTGCACTGGCTCCCGGGAAACACAGAACCCTAGCGGAAAAGATGCACCAGAGGCGGTGTTGGTCCGTCAGTTTCGAAATCTAGGGATTGTTACTTTAAAGGTGGCGGCCTATCATTGCTCCGAATCAATCCATGAAGAGTCCAATGCGATCTTACCTTCAAATGATCTTGAGCTTTGCTCTCATCCTGCAGCCGCTGGCGACAGCAGGAGCGGGGGGAGTGCGTGATCAGTTGGAAGCAATTGCATCAACTTGTTGTAGCGGCGATTCGTGCTGTTCAGGCGGTCAGATAGGCGTGGGAGCGACGGCTTCTTCGTGCTGTTCGCATGCGGGCTTCGAAGCTTCGTCGCGAGTTTGCTGTGTTCCGACTCATTCAGATGATCAGAAACATGCGAGTTCGGACGAATCAGATGAGTGCCCGTGTCAGGAAAACAGCTGCCCGTGTTGTGTGCCGACAGTGACTCTGTCCGCGATTCTTTCAAATGAGTTGACGTCTTTGTCTGCAATGACCGGCTCAGTCACGCTTTTGGCTGAAGTCTTTGCTGGTCGAACTGAGGAGCCGGATTCTCCGCCTCCAAAATCGGTTGTGGTCGCTTAGTTCTTTTCGACCGCGAATGTTTCGCACGCACAGCGACTCTGTGTGATGAGAAACATCTTCTTCGGCTGCGTTTGCAGTCTCTCACAACCGTATTTTTGGAGTGAAGAATATGTTTAAGGTTCTCAGTCTTGGTGCGACTTCAGTCGCCCTCATGATGATGGTCAATCTTCCCGTTTCACAAGCGAAGATGGACGTTGCTTCAGGCTCGACGTGCTGTTGTCTCGATGCTGCGGCTTGCAGCGCAGCACATTGTGACGACTGCGATAACTGCGTATGCACATCGCAGGCTTCAGACTGCTGTCTGAGTTGCGATGGCTGCGTGAATTGTTGTAGCGACGGGGTTTGCAATTCGGACTGCTGCGTCGGTGGCGTTTGCAGTACCGGTGAATGCTGTAATGCCGTGAGTGGTTGCACCTCAGAGTCCGTGGCAATCTAACGGAAAGCAAAGGCATTCCTGTCGACTTGATCCGTCCTTCCTCCCAGTTGAACTGATGATTTGATTGATTCGAAGCTGGAACGCCCGAGCAAACTTACGACGAAAGTCGCCCGCTTTCTCTCTTGAGGAAGCGGGCTTTTTTGTTTTTCAGCGAGGCTCTTGGGCTGCGACTTTTGAGGGTTCGTCTGATTGATTCGGATTGGTTTTTCAATGCGCGAACCAGAACGCAGATGTGATCGCCGATTGTTTTTTTTCCGAAGTCCGAGAACGATTGATGTTCGGTTCACGATCCATGATGATGAGTGAAGCTCGCTTGTCCTGAGTTTCGATCTTAAGAGGAATGTGTGATGGAACAGACTCGCCGTGACTTTGTGAAAACTGCAGCGATTGGTGTCGGAGCGACCATGCTCGGTGGCAATCCACTCGCTCAAGCAGCTGAAGACAAACGCCCTCGATCGAATCAGGGGAAAATCTTCAAAGCAGACAAAGGAGGCGGGATTGGGGCCAACGAAAATGAGATGATCGCGAAGCTCGAGTATTACCAAAGCCTCGGCTTCGACGGGCTGGAAGGGGCCAGCCCTGGGATTCCTGATCTCGATGCTTTGAATCGGGCCATGAAGAAGTCTGGAATGCCGGTGCATGGTGTTGTCGACATGGTCCATTGGAAGCAGCGACTTTCGGATCCGGATCCAGCTGTCAGGGAAATTGGACGAGCAGCTTTAGAGCAGGCTGTTCTGGATTCCAAAGCGATTGGTGGGACGACCGTCCTTTTGGTTCCGGGAAGAGTGTCCGGCGAAAACGAAACTCACGATGACGTTTGGAAGCGGTCAATTGTCGAAGTGCGGAAGGTGATTCCCGTCGCTAAGCGAGAGAAGATCAAGATTCTAGTCGAGAATGTCTGGAATGGATTCTGTGAAACTCCGGAACAGTTCCGCGATTACATCGACGAAATTGACAGCGAGTGGGTCGGTGTTTACTTCGATATCGGGAATGTGAGGAAGTTCGGAAAGCCAGAAGACTGGATTCGTATGCTCGGCCCACGAATTGGAAAACTCGATGTGAAAGACTGGGGCGTCGAGAACGGATTCTGCCGACTCGGAGAAGGGGATGTGGACTGGCCGGCCGTTCGAGAGGCACTGGCCGAGATCAACTACACCGGCTGGGCAACTCGAGAAGGACGCGATAATTCGCTCGAAGACACCGCGAATCAGATGGACATTCTTCTCGATCTGTAAAGCGAGTCAGCTGTCGAATTCCCGGTAGCGTGACGCGTTAAGAATCCTGTGAGAAGGCGGCTTCGAGTTCCTCTCGAATTGTGGAAGGAGCCGCCATTCTTCCGGGACCGACTGACTGGCAACTGAGCCAGCCTGCATCAGGCCCGATGATTCGAATGCCGTCGTCCTCAAGCTGCTGGACGTTTCTCTGCACTGCAGGCTTGGACCACATTTCGTTGTTCATCGCTGGAGCGACGTAGATTGGACACGTCACGGCCAGTGACAGTGTTGTGAGAAGATCGTCCGCGAATCCGTGTGCGATGCTTGCGATGGTGTTGGCAGTTGCGGGTGCGATCAAGAATAGCTCGGCACGTCGAGCCAGGCCGATGTGCTCACCGATAAAGTGTTCCTGCGGGGAAAATAACTCTGTGTAGACCGGTCGACCTGTCAGTGCTTCGAATGTCGTTTTGCCGATAAACTTCAGCGACGATTCAGTCATGACCACTGTCACTCGGGCTCCAGCCTGAACGGACTGGCTGACAAGGTCTGCGACTTTATATGCAGCGATGCCGCCACTGATGCCGACGAGAATTTCTCGATCCTGAAGTGATGACATGTTCGTTCGCTGCTGTCTTGAAGGGCCGATGAAGGTTCTTTCGAGTTGACGTTTGAAGTGTAGGCAGCAAGTCAGAGAGACTCAATCGGTTGCCTGCTCAAGTCGTTTGACAAATTCTTCGGTCATACCGGAATCAAGTCGCGCCTGTCGTTGAAAATCGTCACCTTTGGCTTTGGATGGTCGTAGCGGCCAGTGGAGATGTTGCTCGAAGGCTTCCCAGTCCGTGAGGTGATCGGGTTTCAGCTTGCGGAGCCAATTGAGACCGAAGGCGACGTGCTCAATTTCGTCGTCGTGGATCTTTCGCATGATCGTGGCGCTCCGTTGATCATCGACTGCGAGAAATGCTTTTTCCAACTCGAGTGTATGGTCGAGATTTCGTCCTTCGAAAACGAGTGGAAGCCCCGCGAGATAGTCACAGATTGACTCGAATTGCATGGCTTTCTTCCAGATATAGCAGTTGACTGGAAGGTCTCCGAAACTGATTCCCAGCTTGGCTGCCCGTTCGGAGTGCATGCGGGTGTGACGTTGCTCGTCTTTCATGATCTCGACGATTCCGGTTCGGAAATCTGCCGGGGCATCCGGAAAGGCAAGCAGTGTCCATGCCATGACTTCGAGAGCCTGAAGTTCATGGTTCGCCAGAATGTGATGCGTGACAGCCCGTTTCGTCGGATCTTCAAGTGCTCCCGGAGCGGGCATTTTGGGAGCAGCTCGACGCGGCGCAAACTTGAGATTCTCAGGTCGAGTTGGCTCAGCGACTCGCAGCGACTGGCCAGGAGCCAGATCAGTCATCGGTTCTGTGACAGGTTGTAATTTTGTCTGAAGGTCGGAACTCAGCAGAACTTCTTCAGCAAAGCGTCGAATTTCCATCGTGCCTCAGGTCGTCATGATTGCTCTGAAAACGAAACTGTTGTCGTCGCTGTATCATTGACGGCTGAGGCGGGAATTGCGAGTGCGGGCTGTTATTGAAACGCGAGTTCGACACCCAGGACGAGTCCGTGAGCGTAGAAGTTGTCAACTGAGTCGTCGATCGTGATCGCTGGAGGATCGCTCGATCCGGCTGCTGAGTTGTAGTAGAGGCTGTCATACGCTCGTGCGTATCCGCCACCGACGAGAAGCTCGTAAGCGATGAACATCGACAGGTTCTTGGTCGCCTGACATTTCGCTGAGACCGAGAAGTCGAACGTCGGAGCGAATCGAGTACGGGCGTCGTCGAGGTTGCGAGGTGTCTCGTCAGCTGCGAAGAGTTGTCGAGTTCCGAGTTCGTTTTCGATTCGGTTCACACCGAAGAGGAATTTGGCATCGGTCGCCAGAGTAAGTCGTTTGATCTGCGAGACGAAACGAACACCGACCTGTGGTCCGAAGACGTGGTTCTGTGTGTGCGAATCAATTCGGTGGTTGAGAATCGTTCCGGGGTCTGGAACATCTTGTCCGGCGATGAGCAGATCTTCGCTGAGGTTGATGTACTGAATACCAAGGATCGGTCGGACTTCAATTCCCACGTTCGGAGTGAGAGGGTTACAGACCATGTTGAATTCGGTTCCCCAAACTCGAGTGGCCAGCGAGGCTCGGTAGCTTTCACTGAAAAGAATCATCGTTGAGTTGCTCAACTGACCTGCTTCGAGCAATGTGATTGCACCGATTTGAAAGTCGTTGAGGCCAGGGACGATCATGTCGTTGAATGGCACAACGCGTTCGACTTCTTCTGCTTCTTCCAGGATCCAGATGTTGGCTTCCAGTTCACCGATGGACATGGGAACTCCCACGGTGAGTCGAGATCCGTTGAGTCCGCTGTGTTCGGTGTCTCCGATTTTAGGAACGATCACGGTTGTGAATGGTCGCAGTCCTGTGACTCGGTCTTGAGCATTGAGTCGATGGTCACGATCTCTTCCGGAGAGGTCGAACGGTCCATTGATCGGGTCGGGAAGGACGGGGGCACCCAGGCGAGTGTTGTCACCGCCAATTCCCCAGTTGAGGTAGTCGTAGCGAATCCAGGTGTTGCGGAGAGTCGATTCGATGAGCAGTCGAGAATCGGAATCACCGCGATAGAAGTCGCATCGTTCCTTAGGAAAGAGATCAGCGTAAAGTGGTGAAGATGGTGGACAAGCTTCTCCTCCATCCCAGTATTCCGGGGGAGGTGAGCCCATCGGATAGTGACCCGGAGGCATGGCTTCGCCGTGGCTGACTCCGTAGGCCTGCGGAGGCATCCATTGGTCTTGAGCATAGCCCACCATCGGAAGCAGTCCCGAAATGAGCAGAACTTGGGCAGTCAACCAACGAGTCATAGTGTCGATCCTGATCGCATCTCGAGCGGGTGAAGCTCTTCGAGGACTGTTGAAGCCGAAACCCAATGGGAATTCGGATGCAACAGCCAATCGGCCTTACGGCTTTCCGTTTAGTGCTCTCTTGAATGAGTGAGAATGTCGACCGACCGGTCGCGCATCAGCACTCCGTATCCTTGGTATCGGTCAGGATGGGGTGAGAAGTTAGGAGAACTTTACGGAATTTGCCGATCGCAACAGTCTTGACGGATTTGCGCCTCTTCGAAGAGCGCATAGCTACCTGACACGAAGGCTGCACTCGATGGATCTGTCATCCGTATAATTGCGTAGACAGAGAAGGTTCTAGCTGAGAACAGGCACGTTAGGTCCTCTAATCAGCCCGACAGAGTAACCAATAGAAAAGAAGTTGCGTCACCTACTTTGCAGTTCGCGCGACTGAGCGAAGCTAGAGCGATTTCGGGAGGTATGCGCAAGATGGGAAGCTTTTGTTCGGTGCGGTCAGCGAGACCATCAAGGTGGGAGAAAGACCTCAGGTTCTCTCGTGAATAACGGTTTCTTCAGGGAGCTTGCATACCTGCGCAATCTAGGACATGCGTCTAAGACAGCTGAGGCGCGTCCCGCGATTGAGTGTTCTGGCCCGACGGCCTTACTGGCTTCTCTGATTTCTCAACGCGGCTGGCGGTGAGAGAATTTCATTGAGAAGAATCGCGTTCCGGATGCCGTCCTTGTTTCGCAGGAGATTGCCGATCAGGTTTCCCTGAGAGCGAGCGTTGCGGGTTGTCGAAGCAATTCCCATTTCCCCGGTCGAGTCGCTTCGAGCTGCGGTGAAGACACTCAGATGTTCTGCCACCGATTGATCGACGGCGTGAGGGAGATTTTCCTTCGGTCGAGCAGCCTGTTTTGATTCGTTCTTTGTGCGTCGTGAAGCAGCTTCTGATTGAGAAGTACGCCGGCGTTGAGGCTTTTGCTCTGGGCGTTGTTGCTGAGCAATCGGTTTGGATGGCTGAGGTGCTGGCTTCTGTTGTTCCCGTCTTGTCTGCTCTTCCCAGATTTCGCGACGAGAACGTCGTCGTTTCGGGGGACGTCGCTTTGCTTGGCCAGGCTCTGCAACGACCTCGACGTCATCAGTTCCACCCTGATTGCGGTCATTCCGCTGGTTTCTTGCTTGGTTGAGAAACTGGTCGATCTGATTCTGAGTTTTCCGTTTGAGCTGCGCCTGCGGACGTTGACCACGTCGGTTGGGGGGATTGGCTCCCCCTTTTCCCTGGGCCTGATTAATGAGGTTGACGACCCATCCGACGAATGCGATGAGGAAGAAGACGACACCGAAAAAACTTTCGATGTCGGCCAGAAGGGAGATGTTTGCGATATCGTTCATGTGTTCCCCTCACAATGACTCAGTAGTCAACGGGGTCTCTGAAGGCCAGCGAGCGAAGTCTGCTGGTAATTCTATCACTTACTGATCTGCTGGTGGGGCGACTTCGTCTCCCATTCCGGCAATCGACGCTCTCATCGATGTATCGGCTTGAACGTTCTTGAGCTCGTAGTAATCGAGAAGTCCCAATTTTCCTTGACGGAATGCAGCAGCAATGGCTTCTGGCACGTCTGCTTCCGAGAGAACCACTTCCGCGCGGTTTTCCTGAGTCTTGGCGACCATCTCCTGCTCTTGAGCAGCAGCTGCGGCACGGCGTTGTTCTGCACGAGCTTGGGCAACTCGCATGTCTGCTTCCGCCTGATCGGCCTGAAGTCGAGCACCAATATTGTCGCCGACATCAATGTCCGCGATGTCGATCGAAACGATTTCGAACGCTGTTTGTGCTTCGAGGCCTTGATTCAGCACGGTTTGCGAGATTCGGTCCGGGTTCTCAAGGACTTTCGCGTACGATTCTGTGGAACCGATGGCCTGAACAATTCCCTGACCGACGCGGGCGATGACAGTTTCTTCTGTCGCTCCACCGATCAGCTGTTGGATGTTCGTTCGAACGGTCACTCGGGCACGTGCTTTAAGCTGAATTCCGTCAGCAGCGACGGCATCCAGTGTTCCGGCGTTCTTGCGAGGGTCTGGGCAGTTAATGACCTTTGGATAAACGCTCGTCCGAACTGCGTCGAGGACGTCTCGTCCAGCGAGGTCGATCGCTTGGGCCACTTGCCAGTCCATATCGATATTAGCTCGATGAGCTGCGATGAGAGCGCGAATCACGTTCGGGACGTTACCACCGGCGAGGTAGTGGGCTTCCAGTGCTCGCGTGGAAATGTCGTATTGGTCGGTCAGTCCCGCTTGGACAGCCATAATCTTGCTGCGGACGATGACGCTGGGGTTCACCTTCCGGATTGACATCATGACCAGGTTTGCCAGGGAGATTTTGGCTCCGGTCATTTTGCACTGAATCCACAGGCCGAAATAGCGCGCCAGGATAGCCATTATGATCAGAACGACTATCGCCCCGAAAATCAGGCCAATGATCCAACCCATCTGAAGATCCTCGTCTCTGCGTTACAGTTTCGTGCGGTGGAATCGTAACTTGTGAATTTATATGTACTTCTGTGTACGGGTTTCGTCAAGGGTCGGGAGAAATTGTGGGGGCATTGTCGTTTGAAAAGACACACGGACCCAAGACGCGTGCACATTCGGACAATGTCGTCTCGCCCTGTTCAACGGCAGAGAGTGCTCTTTGGACCAATGAAATCATCCCGGATTTCAAAGCAGCAGCATTAATTTCCCGAGCGTCGCTGCGATCGAGGATTTCTCGGCTGATCGAAGCGGATTGAGGACGCAGAAATTCCGCGATCGCAAATCGTCCTGAATATCCCAATCCATTGCACTCGGGACAGGCTTCCTGACGGTTCTGCATACATTGGCAGATTCGCCGGAGCAAGCGCTGAGCGAGAACGCCCATGAGTGCGCTGCGAAGAACGTAGGGCTCAACGTCCATGTCCGTCAGGCGGCTGATCGCTTCAGCGACCGATGCTGCATGAAACGTTGACAGGACGAGGTGGCCGGTCAAAGCTGCCTGAAACACAATTTCGGCGGTTTCACGGTCTCGGATTTCACCGACAAAGATGACGTCTGGATCCTGACGCATGAGCGAACGCAGGCCGAGTTGGTACGTCAATCCGGAATCGATTTTGACCTGCGACTGTGAAATTCCCGCGATCTCTGCTTCGACAGGGTCTTCCAGCGTGCAGATGTTTCGGATTCCGTACGCGGTGTTCTGCAACTCTCTGAGAAGAGCATAAGCCGTTGTTGTTTTTCCAGAGCCTGCAGGTCCACAAATCAGAAACAGGCCGGATGTTTCTCCAAGTGATTGTTCAATTCCGCTGGTGACATCATCAGAAAGGCCAAGATCGCGGACGAATCGAAACTCTTCAGACCCAATAAAAAAGCGGACGACTGCTTTTTCGCCATGCAGAGTTGGAAATGTGCTGACTCGAATCTCGCTGACATCTTTTTGAAGCTGCGTGCCACGCGATTTCACCCGCCCCTCTTGCGGAACATCGGTTCGATAGGTCAAGAGACCGGAAATGACCTTCAGTCGAGAGATGACATTCGCAGCAAGCGGGACCCGAGGACCGGGCTGCAAGACTCCATTGATTCGAAACCGGCTGACGAGCATTCCATCCCTGGATTCCGGCACGAGATGCAAATCGCTGGCTCCGAGTTTCTCGGCGGTTTCAATGAGTGAGTTGACGGCTTCAACAGCGAATGTCTCCCGAGAATTCAGGTGTTTTTCGAGCGTTTTCCCCAACTCTGCAAGCAGTGGAGACTCTGTCGCGAGTGGCCTTTCGACCTCAATTTCGGTTCGTTCGGACATCACGTTGCCAAAACCCATTCAAGTTTGAACATCCAAGACAATCGGACTTCGGCAAACTTCGCCGACACTTGTTTCCTCTCCGTACGCAGCACTAACTGCTCGTGCGGGAAATTTCGATCGCTGATACAGTTCCCCTCCATCCTAACGCGGTGATTGATTCAATTCCCACGCAGAAAGCTTATGCGTTGATCGAATCCGCTTCCGCGACTCAATTCAGGCCTTTTCGCAACCAGGAACTGACCGCCGTGGTGATTAAGAAATCTGTGATCTGTTTAGGTTTCGCATTGTCAGTTGCTACGGGAAAACCAGTCCTGAGTGATGAGCCGAATTCGGCTCAGCCGACATATTCTGATGAAAACACGGACTCATCGGGGTTGCGCCCGGTTTCTCCGCCTTCGCTTGCGCCCATTGATCAGCTCGGAGAGAAACCTGAATCTGCTCCAACATTACTGCGAGTGCCGAATGGTTCGCTGAAACCACTGCTGTCGCCGCCAACAAATACAAAGCCCGGCGTGGCATCGACTGTTTCGCTCAACAGCTCCAACACTGCCCGCGAACCCGGGTTTGAATCTTTGCTTCCCGGAGAAGATCTCGAAGGCTGGACCGTTCAGGATGGCCGACCGGAAGTCTGGTCTCGATCGGGGAACGTGGTTTCCTGTCGAGGTCTCGGAGGAGGTTGGCTCAGAACGGAATCACAATACAGCGACTTCCATGTGAAGTTTGAATACCGTCTGGCGGCCGGTGGCAATTCAGGATTCGGTGTGCGGACTCCAGAAAGCGAAAACCCATCATTCGCGGGGCTCGAAATTCAGTTGCTCGATGACTCCGCTGAGAAATACGCGGACCTTCGCCCGACACAGTACACCGGGAGCGTTTACTACCAGGCAGCTCCTCAAAAACGCGCTCAGTTGAATGCGATCACAGAGTGGAACGCCTGTGAAATCATCTGCGTGGGCGATGCGTTAACGGTCGTCGTCAATGGCGAGACGGTCAATCAAGTCAATCTGGCAACTGGTCCACTGGACGAAAACGGCAAAGCGCCGGAGATCTGGCGGCTGTCTCAACGTCCTCCTCTCGGTTATCTGGCACTGCAAAGCCATTCCACCCCCGTGGACTTTCGGAATCTCCGCATTAAGGACCTGACAGTTCCTACGGACTCCGGAGTGCGGTTTGTTGAGCTTGAGGATGGATCTGGCGATGCTGTCGATCCTGCGGAAGATTCAGTCGTTTCGGTCCACTATGTTGGGCAACTCGGCGACGGTCGACGGTTTTCGGATACGCGAAAACTGGGCGAAGAAGTCACAGTCGCATTGGATGAAGTGATTCCGGGCTGGAAACATGGGCTCTCCGGGATGAAAGTCGGAGGCAAGCGGCGTCTGATCGTGCCGCCTGAGATGGGTTATGGGAATCAGGGGGTCACGAACTTGATCCCACCTGGGGCAACTCTGGTTTTTGAGGTCGAATTGCGTGGCATCCAGCGTTAATCTAAAACAACGACAAGTTCCGATTTGTCAATCGGAACTGAGTTGATGCATTGGCACGTGCATTCAGGGATTGCGATTCCGCTCTTTGGAGAGGAATCGTGTTGAGGTCAATTGTTCATTATTTCCCTTTTCGTCCTCACAATTCTTGCAATGTGGCTGATCGATTAACTCGATTGCAATTCCACTGCGACTGTCGTCGTGAAAACTCAAATCATTCCGGATCGGAATCTTTCGTTGCGCCGTGAAGCGGTTCCTTCTCCATCAGGAACTCCGTGAATCCGAGCAATTCAAGGGAAGCCAGTATGAATCAGGTGAAAGAGACCGCGTGCCCCGATTGCGGGGAAATGGTCCGCGTGAATTCGTTGCGCTGCTGGAACTGCGGCGCCTTTATGAACAAGGGAATCGAAGAGAAGTACATCGCTCTTCAGGCCAAGCCGCAAGAGATCATCTACAGTCAGATGCCCGACAACGAAGTCGCTGCCATCGATGACGAAGATGATGACTTCGAACTCTCCGTTCCGAGCACTTCGAGTGAATCTTCGATTTCGGAATTGGAAGACGCGTCTGCTCCAGCTGTGAACGAAGCGAAAGAAAATGCGGACGCAACACGTCCCGGTGGTTCGGATGCAGAACCTGCCGGCAGCGATGACTTGCTCGACATTGCGTTGAAAGACGAACGTGAACTTCAGAAACGACGAAAAGAACGCAGTCAGCGAGGAGGAATGAGAACTCCCGGCGGCGGAATTCTGATTTTCTGCCCGTATGGCTGTCGCATCGAAGTTAAAGAAGATCATCGCGGGATGCAGGGCAAGTGTCCGAAATGTAGCGCTCCTTTCATCGTCCCCGTCGACCCTCCGAAGTACAAAACCAAGAAGTCTGCCGATTCGCAAGATGAGGCAGTTGCCGACAGTGCTGGAGGCTTCGACGTTTGGTTGACTGATCTGCATCTGCACACAGTGAATCCGGAAAAACTGAAGTTGAAGGCAGACAGCCTGGCGAAGGACTTTGTTCCTGCTGACTTTGCGTTTTCCTCAGACAAAATCCTCGCTGCTGTTTTCGGAAAGAAGGGTGGAAAACTCTTCGGTGGTGGTGGCAAAGACGATCCGCGGTCGATTCTGAAGGCTCAATTGCAGGAAGGCAAAGCGATTGCCGACCTGGAACTCGCAGAGAAGTTTGGCTTCGATGCTGATTCATTGAAGCAACTCAAAGTCGTTCAGCCGACTGCTTCACGAGCCGAGTCAATCTTCCACGGGATTCCAGTCTTCGGCGAAGGCCGCATCGCGATCCAACTCCCCCATGTGGCCGACAGCAAAGACGTCCACTATGTCTCGTTGGGGATCACTCAGTTCTGGGCGTTCCGCAAAGCCCTCGAAGAGAAATTCGGAATCACCGACTTCGGCGGTGACGCTGGGATTCCGATGGAACGCAAGTATCGACCGTATCGCTGTCAGTTTATGGAGACCCAGATCAAGGCTCTGGACAATCTCGAATTCTACAAAGCTGACGATTCCATCGAACTCGAAGTCGTTGGCTTCCAATGCGGAAAATGCCAGACAACCGTCAGCACGCAAGGTCGCGATCAACATCAACTTGGCGGCAAGACGGCCAAAGGAATCGCAAAAGCGAAATGTCCGAAGTGTCAGAACAAGATGGGTGAAAACCTGCTTTATGACATCAAGGAACCGACTGCCGAAACTGCGGAAGCCGCTCGTTCGTAAAAGTTCGCTGCCACCGGTGAGCACAATCTTGATCAATTCACCGGTGATCGCTTGAAGTCGGCACCGAAGCGACTTCAGAATAATCAAAAATGCGAACAGGGTTGCTCCTCACGGGGCAACCCTGTTTTCGTTGATGGGATTCACTTCGCTTCTGCAGAAACTCACGCACGCTGAAGCGGTCGGCGACGAAGACGGTTCACGTCAGACGAGAACATTCCAGTCAAAGTGCTGGTGATGGACCAGTCTCTTCTGATAGCTTCTCGGGCTCAAAAGTCGTTTCCACGATGGCCGCTCCGCATGCATCTCCGAACACGTTGACGGCTGTTCGAAAGCGGTCGAGGAACCAGTCGACGGAGAGAATCAGCGTCATGTATTGCACGGGAAGTCCGACTGCGGTCAAGACGATGACCATTGTGACCAGTCCCGCTTCCGGAATTCCGGCTGCCCCAATGGCAGCGAGTGTGGCTGTCACCGCGACGATGATCTGCTGAGTGAGCGACATATCCGCACCCACTACTTGCGCGATGAAGATCGCAGCGACCGCTTCGTATAAGGCTGTCCCGTCCATGTTGATTGTTGCCCCGAGCGGAAGAACGAAGTCTACCGAACGGCGGGACACACCAGCTTCATCGACAGCGGACTCCATCGTCACCGGGAGAGTTGCGGAACTGCTGGCGGTCGAGAAGGCGGTGAGAATCGCTTGAGACATTTGCAGCATGAACTTGTAGGGGTTTCGTCTCGTGAAGACCCATAACAGTAGTGGGAGTGTCAGAAATGCATGCAGGGCGAGGCCGATCAGAACGGTGATCGTGTAACCCCATGTCCGCTTCAGTTCGAGAAAGAACGTGCCAGAGACATTGGCTTCACCAAAGCGGGCAGCGACCAGACAGAAAATACCTAGTGGTGCGAACTTCATGATCAGCAGGATGAAAGCCATCAATGCTGAATTGACTTGATGGATCAGGTCCGTCACCAGCGAGACTCGACTGCCCATCGTGGTGAGCAATCCTGCGAACACAAGAGAGAAGACGATCAAGGGCAGTAAGTTCGTGTTCACTGCGGACTCGAACAGGTTGTCGGTAAACATCATCAGAACGAGATTTTCCAGAATCTCGCCGATCCCTCGTTCCTGTTCCTGGATGAATTCGTTGTCGTTCAACGCTTCTGCAACGTCGCGATCTTTCACTCCAATATCTTCGGCCAACGTTGCGTACAGTCGGGCTTTGACAGATTCTCCTTGGGAATCCACCTGTGCGAGCGAGGACTCGTCGACCGTGTCGACGCCTGGGCTGATCATGTTGACAAGAATCAAACCCGCGATGACAGCGAGAACGGTTGTCGACAGATAATAGGTGACCGCAGCGAGTCCCGGACGGCCGAGCTTTCGCACGTCCCCAAGTCCCAGAATGCCACTCATTACGCTCGACATCACGAGCGGCACAACGAGCATTTTCAATACGCGGAGAAAAATCTCGCCGCCCATTTCGAGCGGGATGAGCCAGTAACTCGCACGATGCTTGATCAATGTGAGATATTCCGCGGAGCCTGGTTCTGCGCCTTCAGCATTGAGACCAATCGCCATGAGGGTCGGCAGCATCAATGCGAAAACGATCGCCGCGACAATCGCCAGAGCGATCCAGAGAGTCAGCCGGTGGTCACCTCGTTTCAAAGAATTTTCGCTGTCAGTCATAGGGCAGATTGCTCGCAATTGACGATGAAGAAAGTGTTTGAAAATGAGGAAACCGCGTTTCCACTCATCCTTGAACCTTTCGGCATCCTAAGTCGTTTTCGCGAAAGTGACAATTAGGATTGCGATTTCAAAACACCAATGAATTGGACTCGCGTTTCTGTCGGGAGTTCGACAGAATGGCCTTCGGAATCATCGATCAATTATCTCCTAAATGACTTGAGGTCTTACATGAACAACGTGGTCTGCTTCGTCCTCGGAGGAGGAAAGGGGACTCGGCTTCAGCCACTGACATCCGAGCGATCGAAACCGGCCGTCCCGATTGGAGGAAAGTACCGGTTGATCGATATTCCCATCTCAAACTGCATCAATAGTGGAATTCGCCGGACGTACCTTCTCACTCAGTTCAATTCTGTCAGCCTTCATCGGCATGTGCGTCAGACCTACAACTTCGACCCGTTCAACGGCGGTTTCGTCGAAATTCTGGCTGCTCAGCAGACCAATGACGGAGCGGACTGGTATCAGGGAACAGCTGATGCTGTTCGCAAACAGGTTCGGTACCTGCAACAGTCAGACATTGAGTATGTGCTGATCCTCTCAGGAGATCAGTTGTACCGGATGAACTTCCGCGAGATGCTCGACGTTCATAAGTCGAACAAAGCTGACGTGACGATTGCGACCCTTCCCATCGATCAGGAGAAGGCAGCTTCATTCGGGATCACTCGGCTCGACGAGAACGGACGAGTTCGTGGATTCCTGGAAAAACCGCAGTCTCAGCAAGAGTTGGATCACGTCAAAACGTCCCCGGAGTGGATTGATCAGCAGGGGATTGAAAGCAAAGGGCGTGAATACCTGGCGAGTATGGGGATCTACCTCTTCAATCGCGACACGCTCGTCGATGCTCTTTTGAAAACCGATTACGAAGACTTCGGACGTGAGGTCTTCCCGGCTTCGATCCGTGCCAAGCACGTTCAGGCCTATCTCTTCGATGGGTACTGGGAAGACATCGGGACGATCAAAGCCTTCTACGAATCGCAGCTGGAAATGGCTTCTTCAACGCCGCCATTCGAGATGCACAAAGCCGAGTCGCCGATCTACACACGGCCTCGCTTCCTGCCATCCACCCGGGTTGACAACGCGGAGATCAAAGAGAGTTTGATTTCCGATGGCTGCGTGATTGAGGGAACGTCAAAGATCACTCACAGCCTGATTGGTTTGCGAAGCTACATCGGCAAGAACGCCAGCATCACCGGAGTCGTGCTCATGGGAGCCGATTACTATCCGAGTGATCCAAGAGGAGCAACCAAGAATGCAGCCGATCCACCTATCGGAATCGGTGAGGGGACCATCATCGAAGGCGCGATCGTCGACAAGAACTGCCGAATTGGAAAACAGGTCGTGATCCGCAAGCCAAACGGATGTCCTGAAGATGGTCGCTGTGGTCCAGTCATCGTTCGCGACGGCGTGATCGTCGTGCCGCGTGGGACAATCCTGCCCGATGGCTGGAAGCTGGATAACGTCGAACCCTGCAAATTTTAGGGCAAGTTGCACTTTTCTCGTGCGAGTCAGTGCAAACTAAGTTTGAAGATGTTCTGAACGGTCTATTGTGAGTCCACCTGAAAAGGTGGACTCATTTTTTTAGGCAGAGTGTTTCAGGGCCTGAATGATGCTAATCATCTTTGCTGGGGCGGACTCTCTAAAGGCGCCTCTTGCGTCGCTGAAGCAATCGCAGTACTGGTTTGCCTGCAAAGGCCAGCACGAGTAGTGCGATCAGGCAAACGCAAATTGGGCGAGTCAAGAATGGTCTGAAGTCCCCCGAGCTGGCGATCAAACCGGCTCGGAGTTTTTCTTCGACCAACGGGCCCAGGATCAGTCCCAGAATCAGCGGGACGACCGGGACGAGACACGCTTCCAGAAAGAAGCCGACGACCCCGAAGGCGACCATGACTCCAACATCGAACATGCTGTTGTTGATTGCATATGCACCCACAGTTGAAAAGACCAGGACCGCTGTCAGCACCACTCTGCGTGGTAGCATCTGAATAAGTCCAAACGCCCGGATGCCCAGCCATCCGCACGGAATCAACAGCAGTTGTGTCACTAGCGCGACTGAAAAAATGGACTGAATCTGAGCGCCGCCTTCTTCGAACAGCATGGGACCGGGGCGAATTCCGTGAACCATGAGAACTCCGAGAACGATGGCGGTGACGGCATCGCCGGGAACCCCGAAGACCAGTGCTGGAATCCACGCACCAGCCACCGCTGCATTGTTTGCACTTGTCGGAGCAACGACACCGTCGACGGCTCCCGTGCCGAATTGTTCCGAATCCGGGGATGTCGTTTTCGCCAAACCGTAAGCACCCCAGGCAGCCACGTCAGCTCCCGCTCCAGGAAGTGCTCCGATGATCGTCCCGAGCAATGCCGATTTGACGACCAACCACTTTCTCTTCCAGATCTCAGGTACCGTCGACAGGAATGAAGTTCGTTCTCCAGTTCCAGAACTTGAGCCGAGGGTTTGTTCGCCCTGAACGTTCCGCAGGACTTCCGCAACTCCGAATAGGCCGATCATGACCGGAATAAAGTGCAGCCCAGCCAGAGCTTCGGTGTTGTTAAATGTATAACGACGAGCATTGCTCACAACATCCTGTCCGACAGTTGAAATGAACACGCCGATGACAGCCGCCATGAGTCCCTTTGATGTTTGCCCCATCGTGACCATGGCACTCATCGACAGCCCAAAGACACCGAGCCAGAAGTACTCATAGTCGCCGAACTTCAAAGCGAATTTGGCAAGTTGAGGGGCGATCACAATCAGCGTCGCGACGCCAATAATTCCACCAATCGAACTACATATCAAGTCGATCATCAGCGCGAAGTTTCCGCGTCCTTTCCGTGCCAGCTGAAACCCGTCCAGTGTCGCTGCGGCTGAGGCGGGGGTGCCGGGAATGCGGAGCCAAGTGGCCGGGATATCCCCAGCAAAGATCGCGGTAAAGCTGACCCCGATAATCATCGCCAACCCAGCTGTCGCACTCATGTGATAGCTGATGGGAACAATGAGCGCGACAGCCATCGTGGCGGTCAATCCGGGCGTTGCGCCGACAAAAATGCCGAGCAGCATGGCCAAAATCCAAGGAACCAGAACCGATAGCTGGAGCAATTCGCTCATGTTGAGAGCAACTTTTCGGAGGGAAATAAAGGGGCTTAAAAGAACTGAAACTGCTGGATTGCCTGTGGAAGCATCACTTGGAACAGGTTCACGAATAGCACGTAGACAACAGCACTGATGGAAGCAGTCGCGATGAAAGCTTCACTCCAGGGGCTGCCGAAGTTCTTCAGAACAAGAATCCCGAAGACGACGGTCGAAACGGCGAATCCGAAAATCGGCAGAAGGACCACGTATCCAATCAACAATCCGAGAGTGACAAGTGCTCGCAAGTTTCCACGCCGATGTTGTTTTGATTCATCGATCGACGAAGCTGGAAGTTGTTTGAGGTCAGGCTGACTTTGTCGTCGTTTGATCCACGCAGCAGCAACTTGCCAGAGACCGCCGACAATCATGATGATTCCGCAAGCGACAGGGATCGCTCGTGGTCCGGGATCCGATTGGCTCAAGCCGACCGCTCGAAAATCTTTTGCGAAGAAGATCGCCAGAGCACCCACAATGCAGAGAAACACACCGTAGCTGAGCGTTCCAGTGACTTCCGAAAGGCCGACCGCTTCAGGGGAGGGATCGTCAGGTGAGGGAGGGGAGTCTTGGGGGCGGTTGGTTTCGGTCACTGATGATATCCAGCCATTTCAATGACAGGTGTCCAGAGTGCTTCCTGTTCGTTCAGAAACTCTTTGAATTCCTCCGGTCCACGAACTTTCACAGCGAAGCCGTTGAGCTTCATGAATTCGAGGAACTCTTCTGAAGCTGCAATTTCTTCCGCGCGAGCCACAAGCTTTTCCGTGATCTCCGGCGGAGTCTCTTTCGGTAGGGCGAGGCCGCGCCATCCGACAGCCGACCAGTCGATGCCGAGTTCTTTCAGCGTCGGGACGTCCGGGAAATCGACGTGGCGTTCGTCATCCATCACTGCGAGCAACCGCAGCTCCCCAGCATCGATCTGTGGCTTCGCTTCGGGAACGCTGACAACAACTGCATCGATGTGGCCGCCGAGAAGTTGTGTTCGAGCGGGAGCTGAACCTTTCGACGGGACCCAGGTGACACGCTCCGGGTCAATTCCCGCAGCATGGAGCATTCCCACGCGGGCGAGATCCCAGATTCCTCCACTTGCGGTTCCGGACATTTTGAGCGGAGTGTCACCTGTTCGGACCGCTTCCAGAAACTCTTCGGTGGTCTTCCACGGAGCATCCGAGCGGACCACAAGAGCAGCGGAGTCAGCATTGTATTGAAGCAAGAGATCGTAATCGCGAAACGTGAGGTCGCTGATCCCCATCTGCTTCATCATGCTTAGTTCAACAGTGATGGCACCAAGTGTGTAACCATCGGGGCGAGCATGGGCGACGGCAGAGTGACCGATCGCTCCACTTCCACCTTCACGATTCATCACTACGACCGGTGTGTCCAAACGCTGTTGAAATTGATCAGCCCAGAACCGCGAGCACTGATCCGTTCCGCCGCCCGCTGACCAGGGACAGACAATCGTGATCGTTTTGTTGGGGTAGTTGTCGATCGCAGCTTGCGGATCGGTTGAACACCCAAGAGTCACAATCAAGGTGAGGGCCAACCAGACCGTCGACCAGCGTGAAATCTGCAATTGAAGAGGAGGAATTCCGAATTCGGACAGACGTAAATTGAGCACTGGCAGGCTTTCAGTTCATCAAGAGCGTGAAAAAAGACCTAGCGTCGCATCATCCCAAGCTGATGCAAATATGCAACCGTTCAGCTTCATCCCTAATGGGATTGAAGAGATCTCAGCCGGTTTGGTCTGAATGATTCCTCAAGAGAGAGGATCATTCGAGTTGCCGTGCGAATCCGATTGCTCTGTTCCGGTCATTGCTTCCCGAGCAAGAGTTGCGACTGCCCGGGAACGGTTTCGCCAGCGCTTCCAAGTCGAGTCCCACTTCTCTTGCATGTGATCCCATGATGATCCCGTCGAACGATCGGTCGACTGTTCAGAATCGACAAGAGAAGCATAGATCGACAGCATTTTCGCAACGCATCGCTCTTGAGAGAATTGACGCGAGGTTTCAATCGCTCCGCTTGCGAGTTTCGCTCGCTCGTCGTGTTTCAATTCTGCAAACCTGCGAAGTTGGTCGCAGAAGAGTTGATAGTCTTCACTGGGGATCAGAAATCCGTTCTGTTGATCACGAACGATGTCGTTCACTCCAGTGGCGGCGATCGCGATGACGGGAGTTCCCGCAGCCATTGCTTCTCCGAGTACCATTCCCTGTGTCTCGGAATGCGATGCAAATGCAAAGACATCCATCGCCGCGTAAGCATCGACAAGATTTTGCCCGGTCAGAAATCCTGTCATGGTGACGCGTCCACTCAATCCACGATCAGCGAACGCTTTCTCCATCGATTCACGCTCGGGACCATCACCGACGATCAGCACGTCGGCAGATTCCCTTGTCTCCAAAAACTCGCAGAGAGCTTGCGTCAGAAACCGGCAGTTCTTTTCGACCGACAAACGCCCCACGTGTCCGACGACCAGCTTGTTCGGATCAATTTGGAACTCTTCGCGAAAACGATCTCCATTCGCTTCATCGAACTTTTGAGTATCGACTCCGGTCGGGACGACTTCCATGTTCGTTTGAATTCCTCTCCTGCTGAGTAATTCCTGGATGCCCGAACTGGGTACAATGATCTGATCGACAAGCTCACAAAAACCATTGATCAGTTCTCCGATGGCTTCCTCCACCGAATGCGGCCAGTCAGTTTTCTCTTCGATATAAACTGAGTAGCGAGTGTGATGGGTGTAGACGAGAGGCGTATGAAATTCGATTGCCAAAGATTGAGCGGTGCTCCCCAGGAGAAACGGATGGTGAGCGTGAATGATGTCTGGTTGAAACGGTCGTAAATGAGGGATCAACAATGGCATCACAGGAATCGGAAGTGAATACCGCCCTTCGTAAAAGTTGGGGATCGCTGGCACGCGAACCACTCCGGGATCTGGCTCGGGGTTTTCATCGTAGTCCGGCGCAACAATCAGAACATCATGCCCCTGTTGTCGATAGCCTTCTGCGAATTGTTCAATGCTTCGCGTCACTCCTCCAATCTGAGGGGTGTAAACATTCGTCAGCATCAAAATATTCATCGCCGAGCTCCCAGAGTTTTCTGACGACTTCGAAGTTCGGTCTCTTGGCAATCGCCACTATGAAAAGAAACGAGTCTCTGCTTTCTCCATACTTCATCGAGTGATGCAGATTGTCAAATCCCGATTGGGCATTGCGGAGTCTGCGATCAAATCAATGGGGCGCGACCAAGTTGTCGCCTCACGACAGCCCACTGACCGACGTGCATCATCTGATGGCTTCCCAGCATCGCAAAGAGAGCGCCGAAGTTTGGGGCGTAATCAATTCCGGTCGGTCGATCGAGATCATCGTCCGTCATCTGTTCAAGGAGTGCCTTTGAAGCGGCACGCTGTTCTCGATAGATCCGCAATAGCTCCTCTTTCTTCGAGAACATGTTCGGATTATCAATAGTGGCCGCTTCTCGCGAATATTTTGTGTCAAAGTCTTCCGGAAGATCAGGCACAGCTTCAGCGTTGATCTGCTTTATGAATTTGTGTTCAGAAAGAATGAGATGACCGAGTTGCCAGTTGATATGGTTTGATCCGGTCGCGGGCCGCAGCATCATTTCTTCATCGGAAAGGTCCTCAAGGAAGGTGAGAGCGACGAGTTCTCCCGTGTCCATTGAGATTTTCAGTGCTTCACGACCGTTCATTGATTTCCTCATCTGATGCGAAATCACTCACCTGATTCAATAGCAATTCTGATTCCTGAACGGAGTGAAACGCCAGTCCATTCCTCAGAAATCAAAAGGTGAGTCGCTGACAAGTTTGCTTCGATTCAATACACTGCGGCGATCAATGAATTCAGTCAACAACTTGATATTTCACGGAAACGTTTGTTCATTTCCTTCCCCGGAATCACTTTCAGATTTCGGTTCTGAGATCAACAGTGTCGTTCGATGATCATCGAGAGACGCTTCGCAATTAGAGTCAGGACATCATCATGGTAGAGCGACCCAACAGCCCTGTTTGCCCACCGAGTCGAGTTCTTATGGGGCCTGGGCCAAGTGATGTCTCTCCGAGCGTGCTGGCCGCTCTCGGCGCACCCACAGTTGGGCATCTCGATCCATACTTTCTGGGGCTGATGGACGAAGTTCAGCAAATGCTTCGCGAACTTTTCCAGACAAAGAACAGCCTGACCCTCGCTGTGAGTGGAACAGGCAGCGCTGGAATGGAAACGTGCATCGTGAATCTCATCGAGCCTGGGGACCGCGTTCTGATTGGAGTCAACGGCGTGTTCGGCGGACGAATGGCCGATGTCGCCACACGCTACGGTGCCGAAGTTCGCACCTTTGAACGTCCATTCGGAGAAGTCTTCAGCACCGAAGAAGTCGCGGAAGCTGTTCGCGAATTTCAACCGAAGGTTGTAGGACTCGTTCACGCTGAAACATCCACCGGAGCCTGTCAGCCGATTCCGGAGATTTCGAAAGTCGTGCATGATCAGGGAGCCATGCTGTTGATCGATTGCGTGACTTCCCTCGGCGGCATTCCCGTTCAGATCGACGAATGGAATGTCGATGCTGCCTATTCCGGAACTCAGAAATGTTTGAGCTGTCCTCCAGGTCTTGCGCCGGTGACGTTCAGCAATCGTGCGGTCGAAGCGATGGACGCACGTAGCTCAAAGGTGGCCAGCTGGTACCTCGACATGTCGATGGTCCGCAACTACTGGAGCGGCCAGTCCCGGGCCTATCATCACACTGCCCCGATCAACATGAATTACGCGCTCCACACCGCTCTACGTGAAGCACTCGAAGAAGGTCTCGATGCGCGTTTCGATCGACATCGTCGAAACCATTTGGGACTTCGGGCTGGCATCGAAGCACTCGGTCTGAAATACGCAGTCGACGAATCGATCCGGCTCCCAATGCTCAACGCGGTCCTCATTCCAGAAGGCGTCGACGACAAAACCGTTCGAGGTCGATTGCTGAATGAGTTCGGAATTGAAATCGGCGGCGGTCTGGGACCGATGGCAGGCAAGACATGGCGAATCGGTTTGATGGGGGCTGCTTCGACGACAAGCAACGTCCTGCTGTTTCTCGCTGCTCTCGAAAACAGCCTGCAATCATCCGGCTACCAGTTCACCGCAGGTGCCGGAGTCGCAGCTGCGAATGACTATTTCTCGAATGGGAATTAAACACGCAAGACTCGGCTGTGTCGGAGCGAACCTGTCTCGAGGTGTAGATGTGTAGGACTCAAAGGTTTGTAGCTAACTGGAGTCCGTTATTCACTGGGAGAGAGATAGCACTCACCATTCCCGTATTGTACGAACCCAATCTTCTCATACATTGCTTTCGCCATTTCGGATGAGAAAAGAACTGCCAAGTCACAGCCCTGCTGCTGAGCATTGTTTAGCGCTCGAAGAGTGATTGCAGTTCCGATTCCGCGTCGACGATGTGCTGGAATGACACCGATGCTTGCCACGCCGACGGTATCATCTGTCCTAAACGCCGAAGCTGTAGCTACAGGTTTTCCATCAACTCTCGCCACATAGTGCCGGAGTGGCGTTCCAGTTCCGAATGGAAGGCTTGAGTACAGATCGCACCACCATTCAGCCATCTGAGAATCGAACTCAAATGCCGATGCACAGACGAGACTCCATTCTTTAATGTTGTCGGTGTCTGTAATCTCTTCAACGCAAATCGAATCCTTGAGTTTCTCCAATGGATGCTTCAGAGACTTTGCCATTGCGGGAGCTTCGAAGGCTTTAAACAATCCATTCGCGAGAAGGTGCTTGTTTAGATCGCGATCTCGGACGACTGGACCTGACCACCAGAACAAGGGAACTTTCGCTCGGCGAAAGCGGTCGACTAACTCCTCAACATGTCTTGCTTGCTCACCATTGGGGAAGCTGGCAGAAAAGACATTGTTAAAAAATGGACAGGGCAGGAGACTCTCAGTGACGATCGCATGCGGATGTTCAACAACTTGCATTTGGCTCCACTGGCACCAGTAAAGCGTGTGTGCGACACCATTCCGTTCAATCGCTTCTTGCAGTGATTGATGACTATCATCCATTGAATTTCTCTCATCCTAAACGAACTGTTGTTGTCGATGCCGTGTCTGGGTGTGAAAACCCGGAAGCTTCGACACCATGAATCGAGGATGGTTCGCCATGACATCGAGTGAATTACTGGTCCGCTTGCATCGACATCGCATGTGGTCCAATCGTCGGATTCTTGAGTCGACAGATTCTTTAACTGAACATCAACTGCACGAACTATTTGCAATCGGGCAGGGGACGGTATGGAAAACTCTGACTCACCTGCAGGCAGCTGAGTATGTTTGGCTGGAAGCACTGTTGGGGAACGACTCGCCCGTTTTCCCAGGTGACCTACCCAACCAGTTGCCGGGCAATCAGAAAGATGTTAACCCGATCTCCAGTCTCTCGGAATTGAAGCGTCGCTGGAATGAACTCGATCAGCGATGGAACGACTATCTCAACTGTCTCACTGACGATTCGCTCGATGACCTTGTGTACAAAATCAGCACCAGTTCCGGCCAAGGGAAGAGGTTCGCAACTCGACGTTCAGATGTGCTGCTCCACATTTGCATTCACGCCCAATACACCACAGCCCAACTCATCAACATGCTCAGACACCTCAACTGCAGCAAACTTCCAGATGTCATGCTGATCACCATGGCCCGCGAAGAGATACCCCATCAACCCGACGCAACCTAAATCGTTTCTGCCTCAGGTAAAGACGTGTCGAAAACACTTGCAAACGATTCTCATCAGAACGACCGATTGGCCCACCCGACAAGCACCGGTGATAGAATTTCCCCGATGGCTCTCTCAAAATCAGACTGATGTGTAAGAAGAAGATTCTGATTCTCAAAACACAATTTGACTTTGTATGAAGCGACACATTTGACGTCCATCCATTTCTAAACTTCTGCACGCTGGTAGCTATCTTTTTTAGTGAAGGCTGTAATCGCAAATGAAACATGTTTTTTGTAGAGTCATCCTGGGAGCGATCAGCTGGCAGATGACTTGACCGAAACTGTCAAATGAAGCAAAGTCTTTTTGGCATGTTTTAGCCAGACTGCAAACGGCGTAAAAACAGGGGTTTACTTGCAGGATTACGACATGATCCTAATTGTCAGCCCATGAGGAGAGTCGATCAATGGCATTTCCCAATTCGATGCTCGTGCCATCTGGTGGTCAGATTCTCGCTCACATCTTTGAGAATCGGCACACAGGACTGGCACGAGGCATGTTCTGGTCGATAACGATAGAATTCGAGCCAATCAGTTATGGTGGCGATCAATACGCCTGCTCAATGACTTGCGAATGGATTCCGTGGCGGCATCGCAAATGGCTCGAACTGGACGGTAGCCGACTGTCCGTGGAAAACGGTGAAGAGGGTGTCGAATCGTCGTTCTATCTGACGGAGCATGACATCGGCACACATACAGAGCTTGCCCTACGACATCAAAGCGACAATCTGTTCGAGACACAAATGGACATGGTCGTTGATTTTCACGGGTTTCATGACGGCGATGAGAACCCACGAATGCAAGTCGCTGCCACTGTCGATCTCCCGTTTCTTGGTGTGTTGGTCATCCCAGACAACCTGTTCCCGAAGCCGAATACAGAGCAGGAACTGAGGGATGTTGCTTCTGATTTCATCGACTTGGCATCATTTGGTGAACCCGAACCGTGGAGGAGTCATGGTTCGATCTTCCTGCCAGAGTATCGTTTTTCTGAGTCGGAAGTTCACAAAAAGGCTTGAGAGCAATGCAGCACATCCAACACTTACTGGATGACGACGGTGAAGGAGACTCCCGAAACCGGCTCACCTTACCAGATGTGAAGACGTGGCTCGTAGATTACCTTGCAATGCGAGGAGAGGAAGAGTCTCGTTTCTCTGATCAAAAGGGGGGCGACCATTGGGACATGCTCGTCGCTGATTATGACTCGACCCACAACACTCAACTCCTTGCGGCGTATTTCTCAGGCTCTCAAGTGACCTTTCTCGCAGGGACAGGGAACGCTCAAAAGGTTCGTTCATTTGCGGAGAATGATTTCCCCGAGAATGTCGGCGACATCTTACCGATGCTTTCACAAAGGTTCTCGGCCGGGAAAGAATGGACGGTCTCACTTGATGAAGTCATTCGCTGGACGCAGGAATGACGGCTTTAGTCTGACGTTGCAGGTGGAGTAGGTTTCGGCTTCTTCATTACGATCTTGGCTGGCTGGGCAGGCTTGTAAGGGACGAAGCGGGAAGGTTGTGCTGGTTGATACGGCTTGAAGACCGGCACACCTGAGATGCCTGATTTCGGTTTTGGCGGCTTCTTGGGAAAGAGCTTCCGCCGCTTTGGTTCGTCATCGAATTCGTGTTCAGGCGGGGCATCCCAACCCATCTGGGCTTGTCTGATTTTCGCTGCTTTTCTTTCGATGGCAGGCGTACATCTCTCAGATTGAACTTCGTGATTGGATCATCGCAAGCCTTGTGCGTTTGCCCAATCCGAAGTCCTTTTGTTAAGACAGAAGAGAATCCATAAAAGCAAGAAAACAGCCACCTGCGTTATTTGCAAGTGGCTGTTTTTGATGGAGGCGGCGGGGGTCCAGTTGGACCCACTTTTTCCAACATTTTTTACGAATGCAACTCCCTGTTTTCACGACACTTAGGTCCTTATCGGAACATGCAGAGGTTTGCGTGGCAGGCCGCCGAGTCGGACTGCGAATCGGACTATTTATCGGACTGCTCGTGCCTCAAAAATGGCGACCACTCGGGCGGGCGAGTCCGAGCGTTCACTGCCACTCCTCGCAATGCGCACGAAGCCTTGCGCCAGGCTTGATCTTGGTGGCAAGCAGCTTCGCAACGTCTGGTTTCATTTCTCGATCTCCATCAGGCTGGTGTCCAGTGTCTTCGCGTTGCTGCCATGCGAGAGTCTCGACGATCGGGCAGGCGACAGCCACGAGCTCCTGCACGGTCTGATCAAGGGACAGTGGACTTCGGACAACATGGGCGCACGAAGATACCGACAACGTCTGATGGGTTAGTTCCACATCCACGTCCCAGCCGTTGTTGAGTTCATTTCGGATCATCTCATCGGCGAGCCGGACCAACTGAAGCCCCACAGCTCGCAAAGAGACCATTCGGTTGATTGTTAGACTCTCAGCCATCAACGCCTCCGCGTCGGCTGCGGCCTGCGCAAACTGATTCCCAGTTGGTTCGACCATCACTGCTCTCCCAAGTTCGGTTGTGTTTGTGTCTGCGCAACCGTAACCCTTACCTGCTAAGCCGGAGCCAGGATTGGAGTTGCATTTTGCAGACCGGGAGCCCTGACTGCCGCACGGACACGTTCCGAACGGCAGCCACAATTCAGTTGCCACACTGATAGCAGTATTTACTGAACTGGATTTGGGCTTACCTTTTGGTTTATTTCCTCATAGGCGGAATCCTGTGTCGGACGGATCGCACCGGGTGTCTCTGCTTCGCTGCGGAATAAATCTCCCGCCTACCCTCGCCGACTGCGAGAGGCTGGTTGTGCGGTAGCACAAGCATGTTGAAGTAGAAACCAGATACTCAGTAGGAAGAACCAACAGAGCAATGGTTATCGAGCTGGCAAACATCAGCGAGCTTCCTCCAGTTCTTGGTGCCACGAACTCCTCGCACGAGCAGCTACTTCGAGCATGCTCTTGTGAGTGACGTTGCGGAAACCGGCATGGCGCGCCATCTCAACCACTCGATCAACAACTTCTCGTTCTACGTTTCTCATGAGAGCAGGCCCTTGTGCCTGAAGCCAACCAGTACAGCGTCGAAGTGCATTCTCCGCTGGAAATGGCGCTTCATTGGCAACCTGAAGTCCAATGGTCAGAGTCTCGAAGGCAGATTCCGGTATGGAGAAGGTCAGGAGAGCATTCTGCCAGCGCGGTATCAGTCCCAGGAACACCTTGTTGTGTTCTGGGTCTCTGAGGTCCTGTGGTTGGCCATCTTCCCCTTTCAGTTGGAAGCTAGCTGTTTCGAGAACCTCACTTGCCAGTGAGAGGGTTCTGACGCCCTCACTTACGTCCGAGCATAGATACGCGAGATTGTCCACATATCTGAAACTCGGCGTGTTTCTCGCCCGGTCGGCCATGACCAGGTCGAGAACGTGATGGAGTAACAAGTCCATCGCGGTCGGGCTATACGGCGATCCTTGGGGTAACCCGATCCCAGTGCCGAGGGAATCGTTCCCCCGGATGATTCGTTGAATGACTTCCAATAAACGCTGCTTCTGAATGTGATGTCGATGCCATGCCATCACGTCGTCGAGCCGCGCGTAGTCGAAACACTGTCTGATGTCGTCTGTGGCAAACACGTAGCGGCGCTGTTCCTGGATCGTCCAGTGCAATCTGGCAAAGATTTGCCGGGGACTGAGGGCGATCATCCGTTCATTCCAGAATGGCTTGAGGCAATTCAGCAGCGCTTTGGCCACAGTGCGGTCCATGAACCGAAACAGCGCAAGGTCTCTTGTGCCACCAGTATTCTTGGCAACAGTGCAAATCTTCGGTTCGTAAGGTTGGTAGCTGCCGTCAATGAGCGTTTCTGAGACTTTCCGAAGAATCGGCCGGAGTTCGTGCTCCGAGAAGTGCTCAGGGCGAAACCCATCGGTGCCAGCACCGTGGCCGCCATCTTCTTCGAGTAGTTTGAACGCGAGGTAAAGGTTGTCCGCCGCTGCGAACTTAGAGATTTTGAAATTGGCGGGATTCTTGACGTAGTACCCGGCGCTCTCGGAGGCAAACCATCGGTCACGTGCATTGGTTCGCGAGCGGCGTCCTTTCGGCAGGCGGTGGCGTGCGTAGGCGAGGGCCGGATTTCCACTTTCCGTTGTCATCGGGAACCTCCTTCATCACGGAGGAAACGCTCAATGCGTCCGATTGAAGCCGTAGTGCCGACATGGAAAACATCGCGGGCTTCGAGGTGACGAAAGCGATGCATGCTCCACTGTTTCGCAGCCGGAGCGAATTTGTCGAGAAAATCGACAATCAGCATTAGCCGGTCCGGGTCCGATTGGCTGAACATCCAGGATGCCGGAATAGTAGCTGCTGTGGTTCCGCCACTGGCCCAGATCACGACATCAGAATGGTTGCCACCGAACGACTTTGCTTCTTCCGCTACCACAATCTGTTGGTCACCGGGCAACCATCGTTTGGGGTCCGTCTGGATGCGACGACGAATCTGCGGCGAGATGTCATGCAAATTATTGTTGCTTCCGGCGATGATGGGCCAGTCGGGCAGCCGTTTGCCGAGCTGAATGGCGTGGTCGAGCCGGTCAACCGCGATCGTGACGTTGAGTTGATCTCGACAGCAATCACCCAACCACCGGCGGATGTCGCGGAACTTTGAGTTGTTCAAAGGGCTTCCGAAACGGAGCGCCTTGGCGAGGCGGCAAATCGTGGCGTTGCGAGCATGGTGATGCGTGTATGCAGCCAGTGAATTGATTGAGGCGGCCGGTCGTCTGCCGGGCACAGTGGGCTTCATCCAGACTGTGTTTCGAGGTGCATCCCCACCCTGGCGGACCTTCGCATAATGGACTGGTCGCCGGACTCGCTCTCGGCTCATGAGGTCGATTTGACTGAACCCGAAGGCCTGGTGCAGCCTCGCTTGCTCGTATGGTTTCAAATCGCGATTTGCATCAACGAAGCCAAACAACCGGAATCGAGCATCGACCTGAACCAACACATTCTGCATCGTCGCGTGCGTGCAGTGCAGAGCATCCAGGAGCAGCACAATGTCGCACTTTTCGGAATCAAGATCAGCAGCTGCGATTGGTGTGCTGAGCAGTAGCTTTGGAAAGTCTTCATTTTCTGGTGGCGAAAACCGCTCACCGTCCGAAACGAGTGCAATCTGCTCACCAGACGATGCCATACGCATACTCAGTAGCTTCGGGAGTTCTCCTTGAAGTTGCCTGAGTGCTTGCACTCGCCCCAGAATCAGGATTCGACTGGACGGGAATGCAGCTCGCATATCGGCCACAATCTCGGCTGGACTGCACGAACGCGGCATGCGAATCAGGCCACGTGGGTGGTCTGATAGAAATCGTGGCAAGGCTTGGTACGACAAGCGATCCAGCGCAGAAGGCTCAGGAAGCACGGCGATTCGAGTTTGGCATCGTCCTTGTAGGTTGATTTCGCACTTGTTTGCCAGGTAGTTGAGCAATTCGATCATACCTGCGTTGGCGAAACGGTCCTGGAGTTCGATGCCACCGCTCCGCACTACAACCTTCCCTCGGAGTAGCGATTCCCGAATCTGCTCGACGTTGTAGCCGTGGTCAGGATTGCTGGTTGCGACGCGCTTGCGAGCACTTGCATATGCCCCCAAGAGTTCAAACGCCTCATCGTCCAGCGAGATCACATGGCCGTCTCGGAAGTATTCCAGATTGGAAGGTGAAGTGAGCTGCATTTTGCCTTGCCAATTCTGCTGTTCGGTAAATTTTTACCGCGCGTTGCCGGACAAATTGTCCAGCTTAGAGCGGCGTTTCACTGTTGACTGAATTTGCTTGATGTCCTGTTGCTTCAACTCACGCTTGCGTTGCGTCCAATCCGTCATGAACTTGGTGGCTTCATCGAGCAGTTCAACCACGTCCCGACCTCGCACCTGCAATCGGTCGAGAGATTCAATGTTGGTGCGGACCGATGGCAGGTTCCGGTCGAAAAACCCCAGAAGTTCTTCTCCGAGTTCGGTCGGAGTCCGGGGCTTATTAGATTTGATGATCCCAAAGCAGCGGAGCACGTCGGGAATGTTTTCAGCTGTTCGGAGAGCCTCGAAGACCTCCTGCTGACGTTTTTTCGGTAGCCGAAGAATCTTCTCACCCTGATCCTTGTTGAGTTGCCTAGTTGAGATCAGGTCCTGGATGTCTCGCGGGAGTTGAAGCAACCGTTCGAGGCGATCGAGCGAGCGCCCTGATTTGCCACAGTTCAGGTGAGCGGCCAACTGATCTCGAACATCGCCGGTTCCTTCGTCTCCCACTCGTCCTGATCGTTTGAGTTCCCGGTAGCACCGGGCAAGGGCCAGATCATCGAGCTGCTGCCTCTTGATGTTGTCATTGATGAGTTCAGCGACAGTTTCCGCATTGTGTGGATCGCTGAGGTCATGCCTGACGATGGCATTCAGCTCTTTCCAGCCCAACCGCTTCGCAGCCGCGACCCGGCGGTGCCCACGGATGATAATCCCGTCAGGTGTGATGTGGATCGGCTCCTGCTGACCGCGCTGTTTGAGGTCTGCGGCCAGTTCGTCAAGTTGGACATGGCTTGGGGCCGTGAAGAACTCGTGCTGACGCGGATGTTGCTGAAGTCGATCCAGCTCAACTAATTCGACTTTCCGTTTACTGCTCATGGTACGCCTCCCGGCACGACGACGAATGTTTCGCCAAGTTGACTTGCACATTGAAATTCATACAATGTACAGGTCAAAAAGTCAACGCGGAGGTGACGGATGGCGGACGTAACATCACGAGACATCATGCAAGCGGCAGATATTTCCAACGTGGCAACACTCGTTCGTTGGCATGGAAAGGAAGGTCTGATCCCGCCACCGGATGTGCGCACTCATCCGAACGGGCGAGGGAAAATGGCGTACTGGCCCGAGTGGGTGCTTGAGCGCTGCTTGCGTATCAAGCAGCTACGCAAAGAAGGGAGAAGCCTTGCTGAGATTCGTCAGTTACTTGGGGACGACTGGAAGAAGGCAGAACGCGAGCATCAGCGACGGTACGTGTTCTCCGAAGTTAGCCACCGCATGGACGTTCGAGCCGCCCAGTCCAACTTGCAACAGGCTGTTGAACAATTCCTGACAACGTGGATCAAGGAACGTCGGGCTGCGAACATAAAGAGTTCTGTCCAAACCATCACCGTTGAAGTGATGCAGCGAGCGATTGAGCTGATGGAACAGGGGGTCAATCCCGTTCTCATCGTGACAGCCGACAACATTCTGGTGACGGCTGACTTTGCCGTCAGCGTACAACTCGCCTCATTCGACTCCATAGAAGACGCATTCATGGTAATCCCGATTTGGCGCGAGCTGTCAGCGTACGCAGCGCACATCGCCACGTTGCCCGAATGCCCAGCGGTGCAGCCAATTTCCCGAGTGAAGGCATCAGTCAACGCGGGTTCAAAAGAACGATTGGTATGCGTCATGTCCTCGTGGGACTTTGAGATGGAAGCTCCCAAAGTGCGGCGCAAGAGCAAGAAAGATTAGGATCGACTATGCAACAGGCCCGCGAAACACCAGTGCAACCGACGGGACGCCAATGGCCTTCGCCGTTCACACCGACCCCGGCACCGCCCGTATTGCCGCCACCGCAGATCGTGACGCAAGACGAGTTGCAGCGACTTCAGGTTCTGCTCCACCAGCGTCGCGAGGCCGAACGACTCCGAAAGTCGATCCTTGAAAGACTCTCAGCCGGGGCAGCAATCGAGGCTGGACATCTGACAGCACGTATTCGCCAAAGCAGTTGTCGTAGGATCACACGCTCTGCGTTAGAGCAGTTCTGGGGCACGGAATATGTTGAGAACCTTCGGCAGCAGATCCCCGAGTCCTCGCAGGTTCATCTGGAAATCGAGAATCAGTCCTGTATAGCCGATTTGTAATGGTGGGCTCGTTGGCCGCTGAACTGCCAGGGTCAACGGAAGGGATGCGTTTGAGTCTGAGAGGTGAAACTCTGGTGGGGAATACTTGTTGGTAAGAAACGTGCTGGAAGAAACGCCTCATACTAACACGGCCCCTGTCGTAGTCGGGACAGGCCCCCTATTGCGATAAACGGCGTCCTGAACCACCAGGGAGCGGCGGTTTTGAGCGATTCGAGGCATTTGAGCTGGTGGTTTGAATGGCTATTCGCTCTGTCCGTCTCGCGACGGCCAGCTCCCACCATTGGTCATAAGTGACGACACGTGAACGGCTTTCGGCGCGGAGACTGCATCGAACGGCGCGCCCAGCATCAGGTCGCCTACCCCCAAAATCGGCTTCCAATGGGCGCCGCGACTTCGTAACTCGCTGGTAAACATCACTGCGTTCCTCGCGAGCCATTACTCACCCTGCATCAACTCAGACCCCTTGTGCCTTGTTTGCGGAAGCCAAATCGGCCTGATGACTCCCGAGCCGTGCGAGCACGATTCATGCGAAATGACTTCCGGGGCTTGTTCCGTGCTGATGCGAGCCGCCTACCCAACCGAAGGGTCTGAAACAGTCGAAAGCGTGTCGCGAACATGCAGGGTTATCGGCAGGTTCAGTTCGGTTGAAAACGCAACCGGCAGGGGAGAGGCATGGCATCTTTCGTATGTCGGAAGCTGCCATAAGCGACAACCACAGATTGAGAAATTCCGCCTTCGGAGGTATGATCGGGGATTGGGACGAGTAGGTCCCTGCTGCCGCGAGGTGGCAATCAAAAGACATTTTCCGGAGATGAAAACGATGTGTCGGGAGCGATACGGCTCCCGAATGACAATTTGATACGACGCGTGTGCGTCGGTCTGCTTCCTCTCAAATACCGCCAACGAGCCGCAAGGCTCACCAGTCAGAGGCAGAACCCGAAGCCACGCCCCCGTCCGGGGGCGTCGGCCGGTGTTCTGTTCTGGCTTGGCCCTTGGCGGGGCTGGAGAGGAGCGGGCTCGGTTCGGCGCTCCTTTTTTGCGCTGCCGATCCCGCCGTTTGCCCGAGCACTCGCATGACACATTTGCGAGGTGCTCAACCATGCCTGGATTTCAAGAACTCATCATCAAGCTATCGCCAATAATCATTGGTGTTGGCATCGTGCTCGCCGGAGTCACCCGGTTGAGAAAGAAACTGTCCACCGAGGCACAGTCGACGCTTGGAACATATATCAATGAGCTCGGCGGCTACGTGATTGCCGCAATCATCGCGCTGATCCTCGGCATCTACTTGCTGTTCTTTGATCAAGGCTCAACTCCGGACAGCACAGGTTCATCTCCGGGCGATTCATACGGTCAGCAACCGGTCGTGCAGGTGCAAGAAGAAGTCCCAGGGGCGTTCAAGTTGTCGCTTATTCAATCCCGATTTGCGACTCGCACGATGGATGTCGCAAGACTGAAAGGAGTCACGGCAGATGCAAAATGACCAGCCACAGCACACCGTCCGATTTGCCATCCTAGGGATTATCGTTCTTCTTTCCGCGCTGACAGCCGTGTATCTCCACTTGGCCAACAATCCCTACGTTGGATACCCGATCGCCGTTGCCCTGGTTGTGATTGTGGTAGTTGCAGTAATGGCAGCTAAGGACAGCAACATTTCGTTCGTTGACAGCTCGGGTAATCTCAACACCGAGAAAATCAAACAGTTTGCCCGCACTGGCAAAGCAGCCTTCGTTGCGTGGCTGGATCGCCACGAAGCATCAGCGCCAAACAATTTCACACAGCGACTCAAAGCGTTAGGAGGAATCTATCTGGGAGCCTTGATGCTGACGTCGCCGTTTATCTTGGGCTTTTTCAAAGTTGGATTGTGGGTGCGGATTGCTGCAAGTTTGGCAACGCCGATTGTTGTGTTGCTCCTCGACTTGATACTGGGTGTCGTAGGATTCTGGTCGTCAACAAGCGGCAAAACACGGACCTTTCTCAAAGGCGTTATAGGCGGTTTCAGAATAGCTGGTATTTGCTTACTGGCGATTCTTGTCATCGCTGGTGTCGCAATGAGGAAGCCAGACCCGCCTGGAGTTGGACCACGAGGCGGGGGGCGTGGACTTCTTGGTCACACACAGAACCAAGTTCCACCATTGCCTCAAGTCACACCTCGTGATGAGCCAGCGACCGCTACGGCTGACCTTTGGCGTGATGTGGTACTTCCGATTGAAGGATTGATCCAGTCACGTTCAGTCGACACTGGCTTGGTGAGTCAATCAACCGGAGAGATTTCTGACGAGCCTTCGACACACGCTGTCGAATCCGAAGATACGCCGACGATACCGATACTTCCAACGGAGCGAGTGTTTCAGACACTGAAAAAGAGCCCAGATGGTGCCAGCGATTCACATCTGAATGCCCAACCAAACGATGAACAATCGCTTTTGGAACTTGTGAAACGCCATGCTGCCTCTGAGAATGCAATCGCTGTTGCGGTCCTCCGACAAAGAATTGAACGCACGCGCGACGCTGATCCCGAGTTAGTCAGTTTGGCACGCCGCTCACTGACTCGCATTGAATCCGAGACGTTCACCGAAGCTGAATGTACGCAGCTCAAAAATGAGTGGCTAGAACTCAGGCAAAGACTGTCCCAAAGGTACGTGGGGCGGAACTTTCCATTGAAACAATCACAACTCGTTGGTGGCCAATAGATAAAAAGAAAGCCAAAGCCGCCGCCCGAGTTTCCCCGGACGGCGGCGGTGAGCTTCGGGGGCAGCAGATGTGAGGTCAGGCTCGACGGTTTCGGTAAGCTCGACCACGTCGCCAGCCGACTTTGAAAGCTGCCTTTGAACCGTTGCGTTTTCCGGCCGTATAGGCCCAGTAGATACCCACAGCAGCGGCGAGAGTTACGACGGTTTCCATATTAGGTAGTTCCTTTCTTTAGTGTGGTGTCTTTGTATCAGCTGAAACTGTTGGCTACCCCGACCACGCATCGCAGGGGCTGCGAAATGGACAGCTGGGACAGGACATTGGTGATGGAGATGGATAGAAATGTCCTTCGTGGATGGACTGCCAGACTCGCTGCATCACCGACATCGTGCGGTCAACTCGTTTCTGATTGAAAGTAACTGGCAACGTGTCGACGTTTGGTTTGGCTGCTTTGGTCACGACGGCAAACTCCAGCCTGATCGGTTTGCCCGGCACGAGGTCTTTCGCGAGTGCGGCGTAGAGCATCAGCTGCTCTCCCGATCTCTCTGCTTGCTCAGCCGACCAGCGTGTCCGCGCCGTTTTCAGGTCAGTGATTGTGAGGGCCTGGTCGCTTTCGGCGATCAAATCGACGCGTCCCAGGATGTCGGGCATACCAGGGATGAGTTGGCTACGGAGTTCTTCCTCGACGCCGATGATGTTTCCTGTCGGCCTAGCGATGTCACTATCCCGGAATGCGGCGATGATACGGTCAGCAGTCTTTGCGATTGAATCGAGATCATCCTTCTTGCCGAATCGGATCTCCGCAGTCTCGGCACGCGACTTCCACTCATCCCAGAAAACATCCAGCAAAGTGTCATGATCCGGCGGTGATTTGCCGGCCATGAGTTCGTTGAGATGAAACTCTACTGCACTGTGTACCGCACCACCGAGTGCAAGGCTGGCCGAGACGAACGGTTCCTCAAGACCTTCGATATAGCGGAAGTAATACCTAAGTGGGCATTGCTGGTAGGTACTGATCGCCGAGAAGCTGACATAGTCCCGCTGGACAACTGGCGCGGCACGTGGTTGTTGAGAAACTGCGATCATCCACGACCTCCGTTCCCTGCTGGCTGGCCTTTCAATTCGTCAATCAGGCTGCTTGCGTCGCCGATACTCAGATCAGCAACAGCCTGAACTCCATGCTGCTGAAGGAATGGCGTGAGGTCGATGCGATTGCGGTTGGCAATCGCGGTGATGGCCCGGACCTGACTTTGCGTCGCACTTCGACCATTCGACTGGCGTCGACCATTTGCATATCCGTTGCCGTTCGAGCCATGATGTCCATTTCCGTTGGCGTTTCCATTGTGCCTCGAATGTTGTGGAGGAGAATCGGCGGCTCCTTCGCGGGCGAGTTCATCTTCCACCGCTTCGCGGCATGCTGCATACGCGCGCTGAACTTGTTGACGGAATCGAGTGAGGTCACCGTCGAGAATTTGACCGTCGAGTTCCAACTCGACATGACAGGTCGCCCCGACCGAGCCGTAATCTGGCAGGCCCGCTTTGCGTGACCACGAAACGCTAACAGTGGTTGGCATGTGATTGCCTCCTTTGTAGTTCTGGAGTGTGCCACTCAATCACGGCACCTCCTCTTTTGTTGGGTTGGTGGTGGACGTGACACCGGCGAATCTGTCATCACGTCGAGAAAGAGCCGCATCCCAGAACGGAAGAAAATCCAGGTGAGGATGATCTCCCAGCCAAACAGAAAGAGTGCGGCAAAACAAAGCACGCCGACGAACACGGTGTAGCTCGCGTAGAACTCATCGAGTTGTCGGCGTTTGGGATCGTTGTCTGCTGCCATCAGGCAGCCCAACGTCGGCGATTGCGACGCATGGGATACATGGCGTAATTGCGTTCCAGTTCATGCTGATCCCAATCAATAATGTTGGGAGGTAGGTCATCGGGTTCAGGATCGAAGTTCACTTCGAGTGGGTCTGCAATGCTGAATCCGATGCGGCGAATGTCGCACAGTGTGTCACCAGTCGCCACGCAGACGGCGTCATCAATTTCTTGTTGGGTCATTCGTTCAATCCTGGAAAAAAGGTAGAACGACCGCCCAATGCAGGGCGGCCGTGAGATACAGCCGCCCCGCACGCTGCGAGGCTGAGATCAGGTTGTTGTTACTCGTCTGGCATCAGCCAGTTTTCGAGCAACCATTCCACTTCGGCATCGAGTGCCTCCGAGCGTGTGGAAAACGGCCCCAGCACGGGACCATTTACGGGAGACAGGTCGGCAGTCCAGCTTCCGCCAGCTGTGGGATCAACGTGGGAGCCTCGCTGAATGACTGCCGAGCCGAGTTGCCGGACATCAATCGCTTCCGAATAAACGCAGCGACAGTAGCCGGAAGGTTCTATGATCAGTTGCACGTCGACCTCCTTCAACGCGGCCGCCGCTGAATGTTCCGGCGAGGGCGATCAATGAGGAGACCATCGAGATTGGCCTGCACCGTCGACATCTGCGTGGCGATATGCTGTCGCAGAAACGCGTTGTCCCGCAGTTGCTGAGGTTCCACGCCGCTGACGATCGACTCGGCGCGTTCCACGAGTTCTTCGAGTTCCGCATTGCCTCCGATATTCAACTGACGGAACCGAGCAAAGAACTCGTTCAGATTATCCACCGTGGTGTCGCGGAACGTCTTCGGCTTGCCGTCTTCCGTGCCGGACATGCGTTCGACCAGGTGATCCACCAAACCGGCAAGCTGTTCATAGAACATCTGCTCGGCCTGCTCGACGGCTTCGGTGAATCGAGTCTGAACACGGTCACATTCCTGACGGTACACCTCTGGGTTCAGCTCTCGCAGATACTCGGGGGCTTCAACTGCCGGAAACGAATGTTCGATGCCAAACGCACCGATCAGCGTCGTCGGATAATCGCTGGCGTTGAACAACGAGCCCAGCCGTTCACGAGCCGCCGACCGCATGTCGTCGTAATGCCGTTCAAGTTCCACAACGGCGTCGTCGAGTTCTGCACGGAAGATGTTGAGAGTCTCGTCAAACTCAGCAATCTGATCGTGACGGATCAGACGAATGCCTCCTTCGGGAAATGGCAGACTATTATCCTTCCAGAACTTGGTCACCCGTCCTTTGATCTTCGTGACGGCCGCCAGCGCAGGATGTTTCGGGTCCAGCAAACGCTTGGATGCACTGATCGAAGCGCCGTCCGCGCCGAAGACATCTGCCGCGACGATCTTCTGATCCGTGGACAGCGTTTTTGTCGTGCCCAGCCAGGTGAAGACCACTTTGATCGCCGCCATGGTGGCCCGCATCCGTCGAGCCGCAAGTTGTGTTTGAATGTGTTGTGTGTCGTTATTGTTCTCAAGCACGGTGCTCACTGACTTCTCCTTTGGTTGTTGAAATGAAAACGCCACTCAGCCTGCGAATACTGAGCGGCGTCGGATGCCAAATTGGGATGTGATTGAAATCACTCGGAAATGCTCACCTCGTTCTCGACCCACCCAGTTCCGAGCCATACCTGGGTGTAGGCAAACGTGCGGGCATTCTCGGCTTCCAGCCGGACACGAACTGGAACACGTTGATCGAGTTCGTATCCGGGTAGCGGTACGTCCCAGGAGACGGTGTGGTCCTCATTCGGTTCCCAGGTGTCGAAAGCGTGAATGCACAAACCTTCGCCGGTTTTGGTTCCGGGGTAGTCGACAATGACTGTCAGTCGTCCATTCGTGAGGACGCCGGGATGGACATGCCAGAACCTCAGATGCAAAACGGGCTCGCCATCAGGTGAAACATCCAGGCGACCTGCATTCAGGACGATCGCGTGAGTTTTCTGCTGTTCTTTCTCGTGTTGCCAGAACCGACTCCCCCAGATCGTGAGGAGAGTCAGCACGACAATAATCGTGAGGACGGTTCCTCCGTCCTGGTACCAATGCTTTTCCTTGTTGGACATAGAACCTCTTTCAGTGAATGGAGACTGACCCAGCGAGCCAAGTCAGTTGTTGGATGGATCGCGGCTCACGCGACGGCGTTGCTTCGTTGTTCCGCCGGACTGGTAGATGCCGGGCTGATTCGCCGACAGGCAGCGACCACTGGCCCATGTCCTCAGCCGGTCCACGCTTTCGTTGGCCGTCATCGCGACGGGCACCACGTTCTGGGCGGCTTGAACGAGTGGAACATCAAGCAGTGCCGACAGGCGGCAACAGGCTTTGATTTCCGCCCCGGTCCAGTCGTTGTCATTGGGCATCCGCTGATCGCGGTCGATCTCGAACAACGTCAGATAGATGTTCCAGATGGCGTCCTTCTCCTCGCGACCGGGAAGGTCGAGGAAGAAGATGCCATCGAACCGTTCGCTACGTCCGAACTCGGGTGGGAGCCGAGAAACATCGTTGGCAGTGGAGACGACAAAGACATCTGACGAATGATCATTGAGCCAGCCCAGGAACGTCCCGAACATGCGTGACGACACGCCCGAGTCACCGTTACCGTTTACACCGGCGAACGCTTTCTCAACTTCGTCGATCATCAGCACGCAAGGAGCCATCGCATCGACAATGTGCAGCGCCTGCCGCGTTCGTTCCTCCGACTGCCCAACGAGCGATCCCATCAGACTGCCGACATCCAGAATCAGCACGGGCCTGCCAACTTCCTTCCCGAGGGCTTTGCAGAACTGCGATTTGCCGCAACCAGGTGGTGACAGCAGCAGCACACCTCGCGGTCGGCGTCGTTCATCGCCCCGACTCGGTTGCAGCAGTGCCCGCTTGCAGAACGACTTCAATGCCGATAATCCACCGAGGCTGCTGAAGTCTTCCTGGCCGCGATGCAGTTCGAGTGAACCCGATTTCTTCAGCGTCTGAGTTTTCAGTTCCCAGATTGCGTCGGGCGTTACGCGAGCGTGCCGAACCAGTGACAGGCTGAAAGCGTTTTCAGCTTCCATCCGAGTCAAACCGGCAGCGGCATCCAGAACCGTTTCCAGCTCTGGGCCGTCTGGCAGTTCGGAGTCTTCGGTCGCGATCCCACGAGCGATCTCGCCAAGTTGTTCACGGTCGGGCAACTCATGCTCGATGACGACAAACAGCTTTTCGAGTTCGATCGGCAACTGCACGACGGGCGCGAGCACCACGAGAATCGTCCGGTTCTGCTTACCAGCGATAATCTGCTGAGCGATCGCCTGAACGATCTCCGCCGATTGCAAGAAGCGGTGGAAGTTCTGAAGCACGAGGATCGCCGTTCCGTCCGGCGTGACCAGCGAGTTGACGGCGCGAATGGCTGCCAACGGGTCGTTCCCGGTGGCTTCGATCTCCGCGCCGGGGACTTTCAATCCTTGTTCAATGTCCCAGGTGGCGAGCCGCCAGTCTTCCTGACGACACAACTGCGCGATTGCCACGAGAGCATCCTGATGCTCGTGGGTTTCAATCCAGATGCCCGAGAAGCACGCGCGCACGTACTCTCCGAGCCGTTCAGTCAACGACATACAGGGACTCCTGTTGAGTTGTGAATAAAATGAATGGGGACCGCTATTCGGGAACGGTCACGGATTGCTCGGCTTCAAGTTGCTCAACCTGTCGTTCGAGTCGAGCGATCTTGGTTTGCAGCTTCTCCATCGCGTGGAAGGCTCGCTTGAGACGCGACAGCCAGCGTTTGAGGGATTCACGCTCTTTGGTGAGTTGATCCTGTTTCTTCTGAAGCCTTCGTTGGCGACGACGGGATTCCGCATCCGAACTTTGAGGACGCAGGACACGGCGGCGGACGTTGGTCACGGTCAGCCTCCTTCCTGCACCGATTGCTGACGCGAAGCCGATTGATGAAACTCGGCCCTGAGGACTTCGTCCGTTTGCTGCCCGAGTGCCTTCTCGATGAACTGGCTGGCCTGTCGGCATTCAGAGCCAACGAAGCCCTTGGTCTCCACTTTGGTTTGACCGTCGGGCAGGACGGTGATTTCGATGGTTTTTCCGAAACTGCTCATGCAACACCTCCAACGCTGACGGTCAACTTGATCGAGCCGTCTTCCAGTGGCTGCTCGATGACCGAGTGTCCCTTCTTGCGGGCTTCGATCTTGGCCTTCTCGACCGCGTATCCCTGAAGGAACCGATCGAGCTGCTTTTGCTCACCCCAGCGACCGTTGTAATTGTCGTAGGCGAGCTTGCCGGTGTTGACGTCGGCCACAACCGGATACCGCCACTCCGGCAACTGCACAGCCCAGCCCGTTTCCGAACTGCTGAACAGCTTCACTTTGCCGAAGACTGGCTCCGGCAGCTTGAGTCGATCACACGCCGACCGAATGGCGACGGGATCACGAACTTCCGTTTGAATCGAAACAATGTGCGACAAGGCTTGTTCCTCCGAGTTACAGAAAACGGACACAGGACCGACCACCGACCCCGAAACGAGAAAAGCCCCGCACGAACCGGTCAAAGTCGGTTCACACGGGGCTGTGAGTGCCTGAGAAGCGAGTTCCCAGAGCTATGCCAGAGGCATCAAGGTACTTGCCGCGTTTTTGGCCCCAATTCAGCAATCAGCCGGTTCAGGTTGGACAGATCGTGTCCAACGTGGCTCATAGACTAATGCTCTGTCCGCTACCGATGGGGTGTAGACTTTGATAGACTGTGTCCTGACCGAACGGGGCCGTTTCTGCAACGCATCGAAGGTACAGCCCGATGGAAAAACTGAGTGATTACGTGAAGACCGCCGAGGCTGCGGAGATCCTCGGTGTGTCGCAAACGACTCTGAGAAAATACGCCGCGACTGGAAAGATCCCTGTGCGGGTCAACCCGGCCAACGGCTATCGGTTGTTCAAGCGTTCGGACCTGGACGATTTCCTCCGGCGGGCAGCAGCGCCGGTGAAACCTTCCAAGGCCAGAAAGAACGTGAAGTCGAAGTAGGACGAGAGAAAAGCCAAAACATGGATTCATCCCAACTCAACTGGATCACCGGGTACATCTGGGGCATTGCCGACGATGTTCTGCGGGACCTTTACGTCCGTGGGAAATACCGCGACGTCATTCTCCCGATGACGGTCCTGCGTCGACTCGATGCCGTTCTGGAGCCGACCAAGCAGGCCGTGCTCGACATGAAGGCCAATCTCGACAAAGCGGGCGTCACCAATCAGGACGCCGCGTTGCGTCAGGCCAGCGGGCAGGCGTTTTACAATACCTCAAAGTTCACACTCCGCGACCTGCGGGCACGGGCCAACCAACAACAGCTCAAAGCCGACTTCGAGGATTATCTCGACGGTTTCTCATCCAACGTGCAGGACATTCTGGAGAACTTCGAGTTCCGCAATCAGATTCCCCGGCTCTCTAAGGCCGACTCTCTCGGCACACTGATTGAGAAGCTCGTTTCCCCCGAAATCAATCTTGGTCCCAACCCCATCATCAACGGCGACGGTTCGGAAAAACACCCCGGCCTTGATAACCACGCGATGGGGACGATGTTTGAAGAGCTTGTCCGCAAGTTCAACGAGGAGAACAACGAGGAAGCAGGCGAGCACTGGACGCCGCGCGATGCCGTCAAGCTGATGGCGAAACTGATCTTCCTGCCGATCGCGGACCAGATCGAATCCGGCTCGTACCTGCTCTATGACGGCGCCTGCGGAACGGGCGGCATGTTGACTGTCGCGGAAGACACGCTCACTGAACTGGCCGAATCGCACGACAAACAGGTCGCCACTCACCTCTACGGTCAGGAAATCAACGCCGAGACCTACGCCATCTGCAAGGCGGACCTGCTGCTCAAAGGGGAAGGCGAAGCCGCTGACAACATCATTGGCGGTCCCGAGCATTCCACATTGTCGAACGATGCGTTCCGTGCCCGCGAGTTCGACTTCATGCTCTCCAATCCTCCGTACGGCAAAAGCTGGAAAAGCGACCAGGAACGGATGGGCGGCAAAGCGGGGATCAAAGACCCGCGATTCGTCATCGAGCATAACGGCGACTCCGAGTTCTCACTCGTGACCCGCAGCAGCGATGGCCAGATGCTGTTTCTGGCCAACATGTGCGCGAAAATGAAGCACGACACACCGCTGGGCAGCCGAATCGCCGAGGTTCACAACGGCTCCTCACTGTTCACGGGAGACGCTGGTCAGGGCGAGAGCAATATCCGTCGCTGGATTATCGAAAACGATTGGCTGGAAGCGATTGTCGCGCTGCCGCTGAACATGTTCTACAACACCGGCATCGCCACCTACATCTGGGTCGTCACCAACCGCAAGCCCGAACATCGCAAAGGCAAGGTCCAGCTCATCGACGCGACGAAGTGGTTCAAACCCCTGCGGAAAAACATGGGGATGAAGAACTGCGAACTGTCCGAAGACGACATTCAGCGGATTTGCGACACGTTTCTATACTTCGAGGAAACCGAAGAATCCAAAGTCTTCCCGAACGAAGCGTTCGGTTATTGGAAAGTGACCGTCGAGCGACCATTACGGTTGAGCGTCGAACTCACGGCTGAAAACTGCAAACGGTTCCACGCCGCCTGCAAGGATGCGAAGGAACCCGACGTCGCCGATCTGATCGACCGCGTCGCCAAGTCGCTCGGGGCCGGTCCACACCTGAACTTCAACATCTTCATGGATGCCGTTGAGGCCGATGCCAAAGAACACAGCCTCAAGCTAACAGCCAAGCGGAAGAAGTTGATCCAGAACGAACTCGCCCGCCGGGACGAGAATGCCGAACCGGTCGTGAAGAAAGTCCACAAGAAGGGCAAGGCTGAGGCCGATTCGATTCGCGGACGATTCCCGAATCCCGTGGGCGACAAGTCGCTGGTGCTGGAATACGAACCGGACAGCGACCTCCGCGATACCGAGCAGGTGCCGCTGCTCGAAGACGGGGGCATCGAAGCCTTCATCCGTCGCGAGGTCCTGCCGCACGCCGAGGACGCCTGGTTCGACGAGACTTCCATCAAGGTCGGCTACGAAATCAGCTTCAACCGCTACTTCTACAAACCACAGCCGCTGCGGTCATTGGAGGAGATCCGCAACGACATCCTAGCCTTGGAGAAGGAGACCGAAGGGCTGCTGGTCGAAATCGTCGGGGAAGGGAAATAAACGTGAAAGACGCACAGAAACCGGATCACGTAAGTCTCAATAACGTCATTCAACGGCTCAAAGAGGGACGGTTCGTCATTCCCGACTTTCAGAGAGAGTTTGAATGGAACCCCCGCGATATTCGCGATTTGATGCGTTCCATTTTCCTCGACTACTACATCGGAAGTTTGCTGCTATGGAAAGGGAAAGCTCAGAACTTCGACGCTCTCTCATGTGAACCGGTCTATGGCTACAACGGCGGAGAGGCGGCAGAACACATCGTCCTCGATGGTCAGCAGCGACTGACGGCCATGTATTACGCCTTCGTGGCACCAGACGTGCCGTTGCCAAAACGCAGAAACCGCTACGTCTACTTCATTCGTGTCGACAAGTTTATGCAGGAGGAGTACGACCAGGCGTTCGATTCAGCCTGGGCGAAGCGCTACGTCAATAAAATCCTGACCGATAAGAAGATGCAGTATTCTCAACATATTTTCCCACTGTCCATTATTGGAGCCGGTGGCTGGGAACTCTTTAGCTGGGTTCAGGAATACGAAAAGCACTGGGACGCTGTGGCCAAGCAGGCAAAAGAAGATGGCGACGAGCAGGCCGAGCAAGAAGCAGTTCAAAGTGTGAAAGACGCGAAACAGTTTGGAGAGCATCTCAAAGGGATCACGGAGCAATATCAGGTCTCCTACATCGAACTGGATCAGGATCTTGAGATCGAAAAAGTCTGCGACATTTTCACTCAGATCAACAGTAAGGGCGTGCAACTCGACGTCTTTGATCTGATCAACGCTTTGCTGAAGCCCAAGGACCTGCAACTCAAAAAGCTCTGGCGAGAAGCCAAGCCCCGGCTGAGCTTTGTCAAATCACGCAAGATGAAAGTGTACGTGCTGCAAGTCATGTCGCTCCTGAGGCAAGCATACTGCTCACCAAAATACCTCTACTACCTGCTGCCCGGTGAAACCCGAACATTTCGCGATCCAGATGGGACGAAGCGAAAAGAGATATTGGTCAAGGATACGACTGATTTCAGGAAACGATGGAATGGTGCTGTTGCGGCGTTGGAGAACGCCATGGATCACTTGAAGCATCCACAGGAATTTGGCGCCATCTCGTCGCAATATCTTCCCTACGTGTCGATTCTGCCTGCGTTCGCTGCGATTCAAACGCATGTCAAAACTCTCCCCGCACACACTCAGTTGGTGGCTCAAAAGAAAGTACGGCATTGGTATTGGGCGTCGGTGTTTACCAACCGTTATTCCGGTTCGGTGGAATCAACCAGCGCCAGGGACTTTCTTGACATCCAGGAATGGATTGCTGACGACGTTGCGGAACCGGCGCTTATTCAGGAGTTCAAAGACCGCTTCAAGAATCTGAAACTGCGAGGAGAAACCAAGCGGGGTAGCTCCGTCTACAACGGCATCTTCAATTTGCTGGTCATTCAGGGCGCTCGGGACTGGATGACCGGCAACATTCCTCAGCATGGAAACCTGGATGATCATCACATCGTGCCTGCGTCATGGGGGAAGGCAAACTCGTTCAATTCGATTCTCAACAGAACACCATTGACCAGCGAAACCAATCGTCATGTGATCCGGGATCGGCTTCCCAACGAGTATCTCCCAGAACTCATTGAGTCGAATGGTGAATCCACCGTTCGGGCAATCCTCGAATCGCATTTCATTTCACCAGCGGCTCAGGCCATTCTGCTGCGTGATCCGTTCACGCCTGAGGACTTCGAGGAGTTCATTGCCGAACGTCAGAAGACGCTGCAAGAAGCAATCGAGAATCTTCTCATCAAAGAGCGTATCGACCTGTCGCCGCAGTTGCGGGAACTGGATGAGAAAGTCGAACAAGTCGAACTCAACCTTCGCGAGTCAATCCTGTCTGCACTCGATGGCGACGCGAGCAAGCTCCCACAGCATGTCACGCAGAAAGTGAATGAGCGGATTCAAAGAGCCAGCAAGAAAAACGCTGCGATGGACGCTGAGCAATACGACGCTCTTGCTGGCAAGCTGGAATACTTCGACCTGCGTGAGTTGCAGGACACCATCACCGGCAAGTCGACTTGGACGCTGTTTGAATCGCAGTTCAATAACAAGGACACGCTTTCCGGGAAATTCAACCAGTTGGCGGAGTTACGGAATGGCATCCGACACAGCCGCACGGTTGATGAAGTCACCCGCAAAGAAGGTGAAGCCGCAATCCTCTGGTTCGAGAAGGTGCTTGGATCATGATTGATGGCCTGACGCCATATACAGACCACAAAGACTCTGGCTTGCCCTGGCTGGGCGAGATTCCAGCGCATTGGGATGTTCGCCGGAATGGTCGGCTGTTTGTGCAACGGAATCAGACGGGGTTTCCGGACCTGCCCATTCTTGAAGTGTCGCTGAAGACCGGCGTTAGAGTCCGGGACTTTGAGAACTCGAACCGTAAGCAGGTGATGGCTGACCGCGAGAAGTATAAACGGGCGCGGCAGGGAGACATTGCTTACAACATGATGCGGATGTGGCAGGGTGCGGTGGGAACTTCGCCGGTCGATGGATTGGTCAGCCCCGCTTATGTGGTGGCGAAGCCGCTCCCGAAAACTGAATCGCGGTACTACCAGTATCTGTTCCGCACCGGCGCGTACATGGACGAGGTCAATAAGTTCTCTCGCGGAATTGTGTCAGACCGCAATCGACTTTATTGGGAAGACTTCAAGCAGATGCCCTCGCCCTATCCACCACCGGAGGAGCAGGCGGCGATTGTGCGGTTTCTGAATCATGCGGATCGGCGTATCCGGCGTTACATCCGGGCTAAGCGGCAGCTCATCGCGCTGCTGAATGAGCAGAAGCAGGCCATCATTCACTGCGCCGTCACTCGCGGCCTCGATCCCCACGTCAAACTCAAACCCTCCGGCGTCGAATGGCTCGGCGATGTACCGGAGCACTGGGCGGTGAAGAAGCTACGGTTCAACTTCCGATATGCCAAAGGTAGCAAGGCTGCTGAATTGACAAGTGAGTACGTCGGAAGAAACGAAGGACCTTATCCGGTTTACAGCGGTCAAACCGAGAACGAAGGGCTGATGGGTTCAGTCTCGTGGCACGAGTTCGACTTTGAAGAGCCCGTAATCCTTGTCACAACAGTCGGCGCTCGTGCCATGTCAACCAGGGTACTATCTGGGAAGTTCAGCCTTTCTCAGAACTGTGCGATCATTATTCCGCGTAAAAGTTCCATCAACGTGTCGTTCAACGAAATGGCTTTCCAACGGATGTTCGCATATGAAAAGGCGACAATTTCACTGATTATGCAGCCTTCACTGAGGTTCGCTGACCTCGACCGCTTCTACATTCCCGAACCGCCACCCGAGGAACAGACGCTGATTGCAAAGACAGTCGTCGCTCAAATTGCCGAGCTTCAGAATGTGTGCGACCAGGCAAATGAGCAGTTGTCGTTAGCGAGAGAGTTCCGTACTCGCCTCATTGCTGATGTCGTCACTGGCAAGCTCGATGTTCGCGAAGCGGCGGCCGCACTCCCGGACGAACTGGAAGCCGTCGAACCCGATGCCGAGGAACTGCTTGACGATGGCGACACCACGGACGAAGTCGAACTCGACACCGAACCCGAGGAGGTCGAGGCATGACGTGGTGGAAACAACTCGATAAGACGAGCGGAAGCCGTCCTCGTGCCGTCCTGATGATGGATGCCGATGACCGTCAGGTTGTGGCTGATCGCCTGACCCGGCTTGTGGGTCATCCTCAAGTTGTCGTAACAGCACAGCATCAATGGATGCCGACAGGTAAGCCATTGCCAAAAAAAGATGGGAGTTGGGACAAATCGACTGCGAACGAGGCGAAGCTCAGCAGGTCCACCAAGCTCCTTGATGATATGACGCGCCGAGAATTGCAGTCTTGGTGGTTGGAGTTTACCAGTGGTGCCAATGTCCCCAACTGGGATATTGCCAGCCAATGCCACGTCGGTGGCGTACCAGGCCTGTTGCTGGTTGAGGCAAAGGCTCATGGCGGGGAACTGGCTGAGAAGCCAACCGGCAAACGTCCTCCGACAACCCTCAATGGTTGGAAGAATCATCAGAAGATCGGTCGAGCAATCGCCGACGCGTCGGCAGAACTCCAGTTTGCGACTGGGTTGCCTTGGGCGATCTCGCGCGACAAGTGCTATCAGTTGTCGAACCGGTTTGCATGGTCGTGGAAACTGGCATCGCTTGGGATTCCCGTCGTGCTCGTCTACCTCGGCTTTCTCGACGCGACCGAAATGCCTGAGCCACGTTTTCAAAAAGCTGGCGAAGGCGAACATTGCTGGAAAACAACCGTCGTGAAGTACGGCGAAGGCGTCGTCCCTTCACAGGTTTGGGAAGACGATTACACGATCGACATTGATGGTGTGCCCCTCATTCCACTGATTCGCACATACAACCAGCGGTTTGATCCGAATGATTCAGCAGACATTGATGACATTGAATCTGAGAAGGTGAATAAATGACCGCGTTGATTCGAGGTCAAACTACATCAGCCACAAGACTGGAGTTCTGAATGCAATACTACGGTTTGAAATCAATTATCGGTTCTCAGAAGCAAGAGATCCCTCTGAGAAGTCAAACGGACTCTTTCTTCTTGAAAGAGGATGCGGTCAACCCTTATATCGAGCCCACCTTCACGAAAGAGGAGTTCCCACGTGAGAAACCGGCGATTCTGCTCGTGTCAGCAGTAGGTGCGTCTGGAAAAACGACTACGGCGCAATCCTTGTCTCACGATACCAACTTGCCAATTCTCGATTTGGCAAAGCACAAGCCCGTTGGTGATAACACGCTTACAGGGATCATCACTACTGCGTTTCCAATCGATCGAGTTGGTGCAGTGCTGGAGGGACTGAGTCAGGGTACCTACGGAATCATTATTGATGGCATTGACGAAGGCCGTTCCAAAACAACGGAACAAGCCTTTGAAGCGTTCCTTGATGACCTAGCGGTAAGATCACAAGGAGCAGAATCAACATCGATTGTTGTTTTTGGACGTAGCCAAGTACTCATCAACACGTGGCTGTACTTAGAAGAAAAGGGGGCAGATGTTGGTCTAATACAGATTGACCCATTCAATCTCGACCAAGCAAAGAACTACATTGACTCGTACGTTACGGAAAAGAATCAGGGCCAAATTGCTGCTTATCAGGCGGCACGAGACGAGGTGCTTGGACGGCTGAGTGCTGCGTTCGACCCTACCGATGGTGAGGACGGGTTCTTGTCGTTCATTGGATACCCTCCAGTTTTGGATGCGATCGCGACACTGCTTCGAGAAGAAAAAAACTATCACCGGATCAGTCAAACGCTGAATGACTCCGCAGGAAGTAATCTTGAAGTTTCGTTACTGGTTCGTATTGCTGATTTTCTGTTGAAGCGAGAACGCGATGAAAAGGCTCTCCCAAATTTCATCAACGAATTGCTGAGCAAAGCAGACACCGGTTACGGCAATGGATTGCGAGAAACTCTCTACAACAACGATGAGCAGTGTGCGAGGATCATTGCGCGCGCGCTTCAGCAAGAATTTCCTCTCCAACTCATTTCCGATTCAGCTCTGAACGAGGAATACAATAAACACCTCTCAACGTGGTGCCCAGAGCACCCTTTCTTACTGGAAAACCGGATACGCAATGCCGTTTTTGCAGCAGTGGCTGTAAGTCGTTGCGTTGTCAGCGATGTACCTGAGTACCAGCAACTTGCGAAAGAGTACACGGAGAAATATCCACCCACTTACCATTTGATTTACATCATGCAGCATTTTGCAGCGAGCAAGAAAATCGGTGTGGGCGTCTACAACATGCTGATCCAGTCCTGCTCAGACTTCGTCGGCAAAGGTCATGATATTCGAGCCGAAGTGAGTGGGATTTCTTGGGATGAGCCTGAAATCTCAGAACACTCGTCCGCACAGCTTGAAGTTACCGTAGCTATTCAAAACGGAAGCCTTGAAAAGTCTTTTGAATTTGAAGGTGTTGTCAGTGTTGATGATGTTCTGTCGATAGGACCTCATCTGGAAAATGTCGTCGTGTCACTGCCGTGCGATGTCGAACTGAAGGGGGCGCAGACGGTCGACTCAGTTGGATTCTCACAGATTGTCGCTCGGAGTGCCAAATTTGATTCGACAACGCTGATTGTGCGGGGAGCAACAACCTCTGGAGCAACGGAGCAAGGACTGTTCTTGGATGTCGAACGAGCAACAGGGCACGTTGCAGAGGTGACGCAAAAGGGAGCAATTATCGAAATAGGATGCAGTGAGCACACATTGACGTATCCGCTTGCAAAGTATGTGAAAAAGACTGAAAGGGGTACAACCGACCCGGTACTTGCAGAGAAGTTTCGCCGACTGCGAAGGATCATGCAGGAATTTGTTTCACACAGCAAAGGCGGTCTTGCAAAGTATCGAGCAAAAATAGAGCACGAGCGTGTATTGAGAGGTGAAATCGGACAGAAGGTGTTAGCCCAACTCCTCGAAGAGAAAGTTCTATCTGCCGATCCCAAGTTCTACTACGTGGATTCAGACAAGCTGGCGGATGTTTTGGGCACTACATGGCATGAATTGCGCCAGCACAAGATGTCAAAATCAGCTGAAAATTTTCTGAAGCGAATCAACTAACATGCCGTCATCCGATACCTCCGAGCACGGACTCGAATCCCTAATCGTCAAACACATGCTGGGCTCCGGCTGGTTGGCTGGTCAGCCCAGCGATTACGACCGGGCCTATGCCGTCGACCTGGTTCAGCTTTGTGCGTTCATCAAGGCGACTCAGGAAGCGCTGGTTGAGGCGTTCGCGCTCGATTCGGACAATCCCACGCGACGGAAGTTTCTGGCTAGGTTGCAGGGCGAGATCACCAAACGAGGCACAATCGACGTCCTGCGGCATGGCCTGAAGCACGGCCCCCATCACGTTGACTTGTTCTACGGCACGCCGACGCCCGGCAACACCAAAGCCGAAGAACGATTCGCCGCCAACCGTTTCAGCGTGACCCGGCAGTTGCGGTACAGCCAGGACGAAACGCAACTGGCTCTCGACTTGGGCCTGTTCATCAACGGTTTGCCGATTGCCACGTTCGAGCTGAAGAACAGCCTCACCAAACAGACGGTGGAAGATGCCGTCTGGCAATACAAGAAAGACCGCGACCCGCGCGAGCTGCTGTTCGAGTTCGGCCGCTGCGTGGCTCACTTCGCTGTCGACGATCACGAGGTCCGTTTCTGCACACACCTGAAAGGGAAAGCGTCCTGGTTCCTGCCATTCAATCGAGGCTACAACGACGGTGCAGGCAATCCGCCCAACCCGGCAGGCATCAAAACCGACTATCTGTGGAAACAGATTCTGACGCCCGCTGGTTTGACCGACATTCTGGAGAACTTCGCCCAGGTCGTGGAATCAAAGGACGAGAAGACGGGCAGGAAGAAGCGAACGCAGATTTGGCCCCGGTATCACCAGCTCGACGTCGTCCGCAAGCTGCTGGCTGACGCCGGTCAGCGCGGAGCCGGACAGCGTTACTTGATTCAGCATTCGGCAGGGAGCGGGAAGTCGAACTCGATTGCCTGGCTGTCCCATCAACTGATCGGCCTGAAGCAAGCTGATGAGGAAGTCTTTGATTCGATCATTGTCATTACCGACCGCCGCATTCTGGACCAGCAGATTCGGGATACGATCAAGCAGTTTGCCCAGGTCGGAGCCACAGTCGGTCACGCGGAGCATTCCGGCGATCTGCGGAAGTTCATCGCGGGCGGCAAGAAGATCATTATTTCGACCGTCCAGAAGTTCCCGTTCATCCTGGAGGAGATCGGCAGCGACCATCGCGGCAGGAAGTTTGCGATCATCATCGACGAAGCCCATTCGAGCCAGGGCGGCAAGACATCCGCCGCGCTGAGCATGGCACTCTCGGAGGCTGGTGAGGAACAGGAAGACGAGACCACCGAGGACAAAATCAACCGCATTATGGAGGCCCGCAAGCTGCTGCCAAACGCCAGCTACTTCGCCTTCACCGCAACCCCCAAGAACAAGACGCTGGAAATCTTCGGCGAGCCGTACTCCGAGGGCGAAGAAACCAAGCACCGGCCCTTCCACAGCTACACGATGAAGCAGGCTACTCAGGAAGGCTTCATTCTGGATGTACTGGCGAACTATACGCCCGTTGCGAGTTACTACAAGCTGGTCAAAGCGATCGAAGCTGACCCCGAGTTCGACACGAAGAAGGCCAAGAAGAAGCTCCGCAAGTACGTCGAAAGCCACGACCACGCCATCCGGCTCAAAGCCGAGATCATGGTCGATCACTTTCACGAGCAAGTAATCGGCCTGAAGAAAATCGGCGGGCAGGCCCGCGCGATGGTCGTCACCAGCGGTATCCAGCGGGCGATTCAGTATTTCCACGCGATGTCCGATTACCTCAAGGAACGCAAGAGTCCGTATCAGGCCATCGTCGCCTTCTCCGGCGAACACGAATACGGCGGGCAAAAGGTCACCGAAGCCTCACTCAACGGATTCCCCAGCAGTCAGATCGCCGACCGGATTCAGGAAGACCCGTATCGGTTCCTGATTTGTGCCGACAAGTTCCAGACCGGCTACGACGAGCCGTTGCTGCACACGATGTACGTAGACAAGCCGCTGTCGAGCATCAAAGCCGTTCAGACACTCTCACGGCTCAACCGCGCACATCCACAGAAGCACGATGTGTTTGTCCTCGACTTCCTGAACGACACGGACACGATTCAGGAAGCGTTCGCCCGCTACTACCGCACAACGATCCTCAGCAGGGAAACCGATCCGAACAAGCTGCACGACCTGAAGGGCGATCTTGATGGCTATCAGGTTTACGGCCCGGAACACATCGACGAGTTGGTGAAGCTCTACCTCGACGGAGCCGACCGGGATAAACTCGATCCGATCCTGGATGCCTGCGTCGCGACCTACAACGAGGAACTCGACGAGGACAGCCAGGTCGATTTCAAAGGCAAAGCAAAAGCGTTCTGCCGGACCTACGGATTCCTCGGCTCGATACTGCCATCGAGCTACAAGGTGCCCGGCTGGGAAAAACTGTCAATCTTCCTCAACTTCCTGATTCCCAAGCTCCCGGCTCCCAAAGAGGAAGACCTGTCGAAGGGGATTCTGGAATCCATCGACATGGACAGCTACCGCGTTGAGAAGCACGCGGCGATGCAAATCCATCTGGCTGATGAAGACGCTGAGATTGACCCGGTCCCCACCAGCGGTGGCGGCCACAAACAACCGCCCGAACTCGACACGCTGTCGAACATCCTCAAGACGTTCAACGATCAGTTCGGCAACATCTCCTGGTCCGACGAGGACCGCGTCCGCAAGCTGATCACCGAGGAGATCCCGGCCAAAGTCAAAGCCGACGCGGCCTATCAGAACGCCAAAAAGCAGGGCGACAAGAGCAAGGCCCGCATCGAACACGACGCCGCTCTGCTGCGAGTAATGGTCGGGCTGCTCAAAGACGATACTGAATTATTCAAGCAATACAGCGACAACGAAGGATTCAAACGATGGCTCGCCGACACCGTCTTCGGCCTCACCTTCGAGGAGGACGCGGCGTGAGCGTCAAACAATTACCGTCACGAATTTGGTATTCGATAGCGAGTTGTTTGCGTAATCGGTGGAACGAAGGACCATCCGACCACGTTCGACTTGTCACGACTCAAATGCAAAGCAGCAACAGGAATGGGGTGTAGTCCGCATGTGGGAAACACTGGATATTGAAAGAGACTTGAAGGATTCCCTCGTCAAAGAGTTTGGCGAATCCCAGGGCGATACGCTTTACGGCGAATACACGGCTGTGCGCGACAAGTTGCTACCGATCTGGAAAAACGTGGTGCGGACGGAACCCGACCTTACGGATCATGGCCCAGAGCACATTGCTGACGTCTTGAATCAGGTCTACGAAATCACACCGACAAATCACCTCGATGCGCGTGAAAAACTAGCGCTGCTCCTGTCGGTTCTTTTTCACGACACCGGCAACATTCACGGCCGTGAGGGGCATGAGAAGAAAGTCTCGGACATTTACGACCATGTTCGAGGCACTCCAACACCTTCTTTTCAAGAAAAGAAGATCGTTCTCGCGGTTGTTGGCGCACACGGCGGTGAAGCTCGTGACGGCAGTAAGGATACAATTCGAGACTTGGCGGAGACTGAAGCGTTTCACAAGAAGCCAATTCGCATGCGTGAGATTGCAGCAATCTTGCGATTCGGGGATGAACTGGCAGAGGGAAAGCAGCGAACCTGCGAGTATCTGCGACGAGCACACGCGTTCGATATCAAATCAGAGAAGTATCACGATTATGCTAATATCACAGAAATCTGCATTGACCGAGGCAACAAACGAATCGCTTTGACGTATCACATCGACGTCGACTCAAAAGACGGGACGATTGATGCAGATCAGCTTGAACGGCTGAAGCGACTCTTGGAGTTCGCATACTACCGCATCAGGAAGCTCGATGAGGAACGCCAGTACGCGAGGTTCTACTCCTCCTGTCTTGGCGATTTCAAGCAAACATCTGCGACGTTGACTTTCTGGATGGATGGACAGCAACTCGACCTCGGCCTAGAGCCTCTGGAATTGACCGACTTGGTTGTCCCCGGTGGTACTGCAAAAACAATCCCTGAGCTGGACAGTGCGTATGCCATTGAAACCATCATAAACAAGCTCGAAGGCGCTTGCGGAACCCCCGACGCCCAAAACGAGCAGGAGGCAACATGAGCACTCTAAACAATCCATTTGAATACGAAGCTGCAAATAATCTTCCTGCCAGCAAGATTGCAACTTATTTCATCGACGACTTCAACTACTCGCGGTTTATTGACTCAACCCGAAATGTCGTAATTGTTGGTGATAGAGGATCCGGAAAGACAATGGCACTCATGTACAACTCACTTGCGGTCCAAAAGCACGCTAGTGAGGAATTGCCGCGCCGTCTGGGAATCTACGTGCCGTGTAAGACGGTACTCATGAAAAAGAAAGAGCAGGAACTACTGAAAGACCCCGACTATGCGTCGATACTTTCGGAAAACTTCTTGACGATGAGTGTTCTGTACCATCTTGTCGATGACTTGTCGGTTATCGACAACCTCACCGAAGGTTGCGATGTCGATCAGCTCAAACAGGAAGTCGCCTACTCTTTGGGGCTGGACCTGCCGTCTACACCAGAATTTCTCAACGCGTTGAAGCAGGCAATTCAGAAGGAAGCACGTGAGGTTCAACTCGCTCTAAACGCACCCTCCTTGGAATCTGATTTTCCTCCAACTCGCTCTTTTGGCACTTCCGTACTCCCGCTACTCGATACATTGAGGCGTATACCAAGGCTGCGGAATGCTCATTTCATGTTCATGCTGGATGACGTTCACGACTTGAACGATGACCAGCTGCGAGTTGTCAACTCCTGGATTGCTTATCGAGATCACTCATTATTCAGCATCAAAATCGCGTCTGCACGCGCTGATCAGCTTCACTTCAAAACGCCTAGCGGAGGAAGCATTCTCGAAGGACATGACTTCATACAAATTGACTTGGAACAGCCGTATCACAACGAGGAGTCAAATTTTGGTCAACTTGCCAGCAAGCTAATCACCAAACGACTCAAGGAAGCTGGGATTGAGTGCTCGCCCGATGAGTTCTTTCCTGTAAGCCCGACCGTCGAAAAGGAACTCGAAGAATGCCGTGAGACCGTTCGCAAGCGGGCACAGGAAATGTATCCAGAAGGCCCCGCAAAGAAGATCAACGACTACATCTATCGCTTCGCAAGAGCCGAATGGTTCAGGCAACGGGCCGACCACTCGAATTTACCAGCATACTCAGGATTTCAAACATTGGTCTACCTCTCCACCGGAGTGATTCGCAATCTCTTGGAGCCATGTTATTGGATGTATGATGACGCCAAGTCCCAATCAGGGTCGGTCTCGCAAATTGATCCTCAGATTCAACGTGATCGTATCATTGACCGCAGCAAGCGAATTTGGGAGCGATTAGAGCAGTTGGACCGGTTTATTGAAGGTTGCTCACGGTCTGACGCGAAACGCATTCACAACCTCTTTGATCAGTTGGCCGTTCTATTCCGCAAACGACTGGATGAGCATGAGTCAGAGCCACGCGCTATATCTTTCACCATTTCTGCGATGAGCGAGGAAGATGAATCTGACCTGATGCCGTTGCTTGAAATCGCGAGGGCCGCACAACTCCTGTACATCCGCAGTGGACCTGCAAAGGAAAGAGGGAAAAGAGAGTCGTACTACGTGCCAAACCGAATGCTTTGGCCAGTGAGAGGGTTAGACCCGCATGGTCAGCACGCGAGGGTTTCAATCCAGGCGGAACACCTGCGAAACGCTACCAACGGAATCGCTATTCCAATGGACGCAAAGAAAAGCAAAAAGGTGAAGCCGAAGGGCCAGAGGGAGCTTTTTGATGACGATGAATAATCCAAATTGGTTCATTACTGTCGCGAGTTGGGAGGATCGCTTCCGTCTTGGTGCGGAACGACTACTTGCCAAGCATACTTTTGAACGCGCGGTTGTATTTTACTACCAAGAGAACGCTGAGTGGACCGCATCGAATCGGGCCACGGTTGGGGAGTTGTTCACCCGAGAGGGCGTATCACACATTGAAGTTCCTATCTCATTCGACGATCCCGTCGCAACGTGGCATGCGTTGAGGTCAGAGGTCGAGTCGACTGCGCAGCAATCACTTCTCCCACTGGTCGATTTCACAACCATGCCCAGAGATACTCTGTGGGGATTGTTGTCGCTCCTCCACGAGAATGGATTTGACGTCAACTACGCCTACCATCGCCCGGAAAACTATGCCGAGTGGCTTAGTAGAGATCCTGGACGACCAAGACTTGTCTACAAGCTGTCGGGGCTGGCAACGCTCGGAAGTCCCACCTGTTTAGTTATTGCAACTGGGTTCGATCCTGAGAGGACGAGACAGCTGATGTGGCACTACGAACCCAGACATGTTTTGTTGGGTTTCCAGACCGGTGAACAGTACGACAACAATGCGAAGAACATCGAAAACCATAAAGAGTCCCTCAAAGATGAGTACAAAGAGTTCGACGTCGAGCAGTTCCAACTAGATGCGTACGCGGAAGATCAAGGGTTTGAATCCCTTTTCAATCAAGTGAAACAACGGGCGCAAAGCTGCAATGTCGTGATGACGTCGCTTGGACCAAAACTCAGTGCTATCGCAATGTACGAAGTACATAGACAGTTCCCAGAAACTTCCTTGGTTTACACGCCATCTGGTGAGTTCAATCGAGATTATTCGCATGGAATCTCGGAGACTTATCAAGGAGTAGTGAAGCGGTGAGTGTTGCGAAAAGGATAGAGCGAATCACGAACCTCCTTGAGCTGGAATATGATACTCCAGACTTGGGGAATCAGAGCGATCCCATTGCAGAGCTGGTCTTCATCCTCCTTTCCGAAGAAAACGACGAGAAGAAGTACGCGGAAGCGTTCAAACAGCTGGACGCAGCATTCGACTCATGGGAGTCTGTCCGAGACGCTGACGTCAGTGAGATTGCAGAACTGATTCGAGTTGCGGGGAGTGCGAATCGCAGAGCGAAGTTGATCAAGGCAGCTCTGAACGCCATTACGGTTACGTACGGTAGTCTTGACCTGTCTTGCCTTCGCAATCAGCCGAATATGGCGGCATTGAGTAAGCTTACCGTCTTGCCTGGAATCGGAAAGTACGCTGCCCGCCGCATATTGATGTACGCCTTTGGGAGGCATGTTCTTCCAGTCGACTTTCATATGTACCGTCTCGCTATACGCGTGGGACTGATTGCACGGACAGTCAGTTATGACGAGGCTCATGATCTTCTCGAAGCGATGATCCCATGGAATTTTCGGCGCCGATTTCATATCAACGCAGTCGCTCACGGCCGAGAAAGGTGTAGGACTAAAGCACCCCGGTGCGGTGGCTGCCCGCTTGCGCGGATGTGCATTGTGGCCAAAGCAGAGTCGGAACCTGAAATCCGCATACGCCCCAAGCCTCTGGCGTTAGAACTGTTTTCCGGCGCTGGGGGCATGAGCTATGGATTTGCTCACGCAGGTTTTCAGATTGTACAAGCCATCGAGGCCGACCCGCGTGCAGCTGAGACTTTTCGAGCGAATCATTGCGAAACGGATCTGATTATTGACGATGTCTCAAACTTGGACCCGCTTGCCGTAGCGCGACGTGCATCCATTCGCCGAGGCGATCTGACATTGCTCTTTGGAGGGCCTCCGTGTCAAGGGTTCTCTGAGTCGAATCGTCGTACGCGTACACTGGAAAATCCTCGCAATCATCTCTATCGCCAATTCTTCCGATACGTCGAGGCCCTTGAACCGCAGTGGTTCGTTCTGGAGAACGTCGCTGGATTGAAAACGCTCGCTGATGGAGCGGTACTCAACTCGATTGTTGAACGAGCGAGAGAGCTCGGATACGAAGCTGAATGGCAAGAACTGAATGCGGCCGATTTTGGAGTTCCACAAACTCGACGGCGGATATTTGTTGTTGGAAATCGTCTTGGACTTCCCGTGCAATTCCCGCAGCCGACACATGGAACGGAGGACAATGCCTTTGTTTCTGTGAAAGAAGCAATCAGTGACCTTCCGCGCCTGCCAGTAGGAGCGAATTGCGGTTGCCTGTCATACCGAGACGGGCGTCGCATTACTGATTATCAGAAGTCAATGAGGAATGGAAAAGACTACGTTGACGGCAACATCGTAACAAATAACTCGGAGTTGATAATTGAGCGATACAAGCACATACGCCAAGGACAAAATTGGGAGGCAATTCCTGCTGAGCTAATGGACAACTATTTTGATTCGAGCCGCTGCCACACTGGCATCTACTACCGTTTGAAGTGGGGTGAGCCCTCAAAGGTAATCGGGAATTTCAGAAAAAACATGCTGATTCATCCTACCCAGAACAGGGGTCTGTCGGTGAGAGAAGCTGCCAGGCTTCAGTCATTTCCAGACTGTTACAAGTTCGTTGGCTCCATCGGATTTCAGCAGCAGCAAGTTGCAGATGCTGTACCACCTCTATTGGCGGAAGCCGTGGCACGAGCTGTGCTCGCTTCGATGACGAAAGGAATGTTACGAAAGGTGCAGGCATGAGTGAGAAACCAGAAGCCGTTCAACGTCCGGTCTCAAATGAACTCGAAACCGTCCTGGGACAGCCATTCAGGGTTCTAAATGACGGATTCGTACGAGTCGTGGACTACATGGGCACCGATGACTCAATCGTTCAGGCCGCTCGCGTTTCTTATGGAAAAGGAACAAAACGCGTAAGTGAAGACCGGGGACTGATTCGATATTTGATGCGCCATCGGCACACGACTCCCTTTGAAATGTGTGAGATCAAACTGCATGTCAGAGTTCCCATGGACTGCTGGAGACAGTGGATTCGGCATCGTACCGCGAACGTCAACGAATACTCGACGAGATATTCGGAGGCTATTGATGCGTGCCAAGTTACGCCATCGGACCAGTGGCGTGAGCAGGCGACATCGAACCGCCAAGGAAGCGGACAATTCCTTGACCCTGAATTGGGGAAAAAGCTCACGTCCGCTGAGGCGAAGCTACAACAGCACGCAAGGGATGTCTACGAGGAACGCTTGGCGGCAGGTGTCGCGAGGGAGCAGGCGAGAAAGGATCTACCACTTTCAACTTACACCGAAGCGTATTGGAAGATTGATTTGCACAACCTTCTACATTTTTTGTCTTTGCGGATGGATAGCCACGCTCAGTCAGAAATACGGGCATATGCCGATGTGATTGGCAAAGAAGTCGTGAGTAGATGGTGCCCTTACACATGGGAGGCGTTTACACAGTATCGGCTAAAGGCAATGTTTTTGACCGACTTAGAAGTTCAGATAGTCAGTCTTCTTTCTCGATCAGCCGACAGTGACGCCCTTGCTGTTGCAGAAACCGCCGATTGGCTACGCCGCGAAGATGGGAGGCTTCTCCGTAACCGAGAGCGATCAGAATGTGAAGCGAAGCTGGAACAACTGGGATTTGAGATTCCTTGGAAGAATGCGGATTAGCTCTAGCTGAACTTCGGAACGGTCGTCGAAGACATTTCCGCCTCAAACGGGTAGAATAATTTTCATCGACAGAAACGAGCCAATGCAGTGCGTCGTCAGTGCTCACCCAATCACTCAACGGCCGTGATGTAAGCTCGTGTTTCGTCTGATGAGCAGGAGAAAGAAGGCTTTTCGATCCCAGCCCAGCAGAAGTTGCTTCACCGAATCCGGTACTACCACTTCAATACCTGACCAAGAGGGGCTCATGACCGGGCCCTCGCCTGAGACGCCAGTAGGGCGCGCCCACCGTTTCACGACCGGCCGATTCGAGACGAGTCGGTCTGTCGATAATGCGAGATTATGGCCACGACAACCGCCTCGAAAGAGATCACCGAAGATCGCATCTATCACATCAGCGGCCACGCTCTGCTTGCTATGAACGCAGGGTTTCCCATTGAACTGCTGTCGGTCAATGGATTCTCAGTCGCCGACCTGTCCCGCATCGGTCCGCAAGTACAGCGGCTCGATGAGTGGACCATGATCCGTATGCCAGATTTGCAGTATCCACCTGGCACGTTCCCACATACTCGATTGATGGAAAACCTGTGCCACTTAGCCTTGGCTGGACCGATCCTGGAACTTCTTCATCGAGGTCGGCCCTGCACAGTATCGGCGATCAAGGAACACGAGCACGACTGGCGTCAAGCATGGACAGCGGCCGGATTTCTTCACCACGATGAGACAGAGCGAGTCGCCTATTTGGACCGGCAGATTGCTCTTGGAGAGCGATATATCAGTTTGCCAAGCTGGCAGGAATATATCGGTCCGATCACACGACATCTGTCGACAAACGGGACGATGGAAGGTTCAGGCGTACAAGCGATTTGGGATCGAATCAAAGATGAGCACGAAGCTCGTTCGCGACGCCCAGTCTGTCGCCAACGAATTGAGTTTGAGATTGACGACGATGTGGCCCTTCAAGAGCAGCTTGAATGGGAAGCCATGTGTGATGAGGAGCCTGACATGGAATAGAAGAATGGGCGTCCTCGGTTGCGAATATGCAGTTTGTGCAGTCCGCCACGTTCGCCATTCACTTTGAGAATGGGATAGATGTCATGGTATGATGTAGGCTTGACGAGTTTGAGATGTTGTTATGAAAGTCGCTCATCATGCCTATCCATCTGGCCAATTTGAATCGCAGATGTTTCCTGCAAGCTGCCGGCGCGATCGTGCTGTTGTATGGTCGTGGTGCGAATGCCGCTGAGCCAACGGACGTCGAGTCCGATCTTGTCTACTTGCTCAATGACACGCACATTGGAGAGAAGCACCCGCCGGATTCCCCGGTCCCAAGTCACCTGCGTCAGGTCGTCACTGAGTTGGTGGATCGACCGACGAAGCCAGCGTGCGTGCTCATCAACGGCGATCTGGCACTCAAGGATGGTCAACCGGGAGACTATCGGCACTTTGCCAAGCTGATTCTTCCGCTTCAGGAAGCAGGGATTGAGACTCATCTCACTCTCGGTAACCACGATCATCGCGAAGCGTTCTATGAGATTCTGAGCGAGCAACGCCCAGAAAAGCCTCCTGTCGAGTCTCGACACATTGCCGTCGTCGAGACGCAGCATGCTGATTTCTTTTTGCTCGACTCGTTACAAAAAACGATGGTCACTCAAGGCACGATTGGAGAGTCGCAGCTGAAATGGCTGGCTTCTGCCCTCGACAGCTTGAAGACGAAACCTGCGATCATTGTCACGCATCACAACCCGCGTCTCGGCGGTGATCCACTGCACTTTCCCGGCGGACTGATTGACTCCCAGGAACTTTGGGAAATCATCGGGCCACGCACGTGGGTCAAAGCCTACATCCACGGACACATCCATGATCGCAGCTATGCTGAGCATCAGGGCATTCACATTCTCAACACCCCCGCGACGTCCTACGTTGCCGACCCAGAGAAGTCGACAACTAGTTGGACGACAGCGAAGCTCACTGCAAATGACGTTACTCTCACGACTCACACCACCGATGCTCAGCATCCATGGAATGGTGAATCCAAAGTTCTGAAGTGGCGGTCGGCATGATCAGAAGCACTGATAAAATGAAACGATTGTTCAAGGTCTTACTGCTGTCGTTCGGTGCTCTATTGCCAGTGACAGTGAGTCAAGCTCAGGATCCGGTACGACTGCGGGTGCTGAGCTACAACATCCATCACGCCGAAGGAGTCGATCGCAAGCTCGACTTGGAGCGGATCACAAAGGTGATCCTTTCAGTCAGTCCTGATGTGGTGGCCTTGCAGGAAGTCGACCAGAACGTAAAACGGACTGGCAGCATCGACCAGCCTGCGGAACTGGCCCGACTGACGGAAATGAAGGTCATTTTCGGTGCCAACATCGAACTTCAGGGAGGCCACTACGGCAATGCCGTGCTCTCTCGATTCCCAATCGCCCGGCACAAGAACCATCTTCTTCCGACCATCGACAACGGCGAACAGCGCGGCGTCATCGAAGCGGAAATCGAAATACCGCAAGCAGATCAAACAGTGCTGTTGCTGGCCACGCACCTGGACCATCGAGCCGATGAACGCGAACGCCTCGAATCGGCGAAGGTCATCAATGAGCTGATTGCAAGTCACCCTGAGCAGCCTGCATTGCTGGCGGGCGACCTCAACGCGACACCTGAGAGTGAAACACTTCAGCTGTTTGAGAAGATGTGGACTCGGGCAAATGCAAAACCGATGGCCACAGTACCCGTGAACAAGCCGACAAAACAAATCGACTTCATTTTGCATCGTCCGGCGAATCGCTGGAAAGTCGTTGAAGTCAAAGTCCTCGACGAAGCCGTCGCGTCAGACCATCGAGCGATCTTCGCCGTTTTAGAACTCCAGACTGAACGTGATTAGGTTCAACCGAATGAAGCACTGTCTCAATCTGATTATCGCGATAGTCCTTCTCGGCGTCGGAGTTCCTGAAGCCTCCGCCGAGCTACGTCTGGCTGGCATTTTTGCTGATCAGATGGTTCTGCAACGCGATCAGCCGATTCCGGTTTGGGGCTGGGCGGAGGCAGGTGATAAAGTGACCGTCATCCTTCTCGATCAGACAAAGTCGGCCATTGCCAATGAGCATGGCGCATGGTCAGTCACCCTGAAACCCTCGGAAGCCGATTCGCATTGTCGGCAACTGCGAGTCGAGAGCGGCGAGCAGGCAATCGTGGTCAACGATGTCCTGGTGGGCGACGTCTGGCACGCGAGTGGTCAATCGAACATGGCCATGACCGTTGGTGCGATGGCGAAGGAACTGGAACCGGTTGCAAAGGACATTGCCGCAGCTGAACTGCCTCAGCTGCGATTCTGTCGCATCAACGAACCTGAAAGCTCGAAACCGTTGAGCGATTTGCGTCAGAGAGCAACCTGGTCAGTGTGTGGTCCGAAAACGGTTTCGCATTTTTCTGGCGTCGCGTTCTACTTCGCTCGTCGGCTCGAAACAGAATTGAATGTCCCGATCGGCGTGATTGACACCTCGCGTGGCGGAACACCGATTGAACCTTTCATTCCGCGAGCGGCGTTCGATTCGCACCCGACTCTCAAAAAGGAATTGGAACTCGGCGACCGGGAAGACCTCGAAGGAATCTGGAAATTGCCAGGTGGAGTCCGAGCCCGTGATGCCAACTGGTTGCCAGGTCGGCTATTCCATTCTCGACTTGCTCCAATCAGCCGGTTGGGTGTCCGAGGGGCAATCTGGTACCAGGGCGAATCGAACAGTGGTGTGCAGGAAGATCCCCGCGACTATCAGCATAAGATGCGGGCCTTGATCAATGGCTGGCGTGAGGCATTTGGGAACGAGAAGTTGCCTGTTTATTTCGTGCAGCTTCCCGGCAGTGGCGCTGGCGAGGGCTGGCCTTACCTGCGGGAACAACAGCGACTCGCTACCGATCTCCCAAACACAGGCATGGTCGTGACTCTGGACCTCGATGGTGCTGGGATTCATCCACCGAACAAGATTGATGTCGGCGAACGACTGGCCCGCTGGGCATTGGCGAAGGACTTCGGTCGGTCCGTTCCATTCAGCGGTCCGATGTTTGAACGGCAGGAGATTCAGGGAGACAGAGTCATTCTGCACTTCAGCTATGCCGAAAGTGGCCTTATGGTTGCCGACAAAGATGGTCTTGCCGAACCACGCGAGACACCGCAATCAGAGCTGGAGTATTTCGAGGTGACAGGCTCATCCGGCAAATGGCACCCAGCGAAATCCACGATAGACGGCAAGAAAGTGATCGTCACCTCCGAAACTATCACGTCGCCGATCGCAGTTCGGTACGCCTACGCCATCAACCCGGAGAACTGCAATCTCTACAACCGCGACGGCCTGCCCGCATCGCCGTTTTGCTCGCGACCCGAGTTGCTGAGCTACGATCCGAAGCTGCCTTAGCGAAACGAGAAGCCACGTGGGAAACTGAAAACAAGTTCAAGTTGTGTTATGGAGTTCTCATTTCCGATTCATCTTTCAAGGCTTTCGTGCTATTGGCTCTACGAAGAATCAAAGGCCGCGATCTGAACAACTTGTCCTTGTGTTTGATCACGTTTTCTTGAAGTTGGGCCGTTGGCATCGTGAACACTGTCATCTCGACGAACTGTGATGGCTCAAGTTTTATGTGAGGCAGCTTCTCCTGAGTTGCGATAAACGCTCGGTCATCTGAGACGGCAGAAAACTCGATGGTGTCATCCTTCATTGTGAGCTTCCCGAACCAATAAACGGGCATGCCGTGTGCAACTGGAGGTCCGATCGGCAAATCTCGTGGAATAAGTTGCGCAAACAGCTCGTTCTCAATCTTTCCGACTTGAAACCTCCAGACCTCAGGAAACTCAAGGCCGTGAGATTGACTCTCCTTCCTGCTTTGCAGCCATTCCTCGGGAATGGTCAGATCGTATGTTGAGGTGTCATATCCATCCAATTCGATCTTGATCTTCTGGATATTTCCATCCTTGTCGGGTAATTCCAGCATCCACTCTCCACTCAGATCGGAATCCTTGAGCAGGTTCCCATCGGTCAACAACGGATAGACTGACCCGGTGCACCCAAGAACTGAAGCCACATAAAAAGCCGACAAGGCAAGTAAGCATCTATGATTCATCTCCCACTCCTCAAAGCTGATCACCGTGATTGAAAGGCAGAGTCTCCAAATGCGATTACCGAGCACGTAATTGCAGCACAGACGCCAAAGATGATTGGGCTTACAGCAGACATCATTGCCAACACAATGGCGAGAATCGCCCACCCTGTCCCAATCCAGCGATACGTGCCCCAGAAGTTGCCACTTTTCGCAAAGAACACTGTGGATGAAATCGCCGCCCAACAGGGGTAAAACAATGCAATGGCCTCAGCCAAGTCAGAATGGCAAATGATCCTTAGCGAAATCATGCAGCTTACTGAGCCAACCATATGGCCTAGCCAAACAGACCAGATTTCCCTGCGAGCGTGATCGGTTCCTCTGGTAACTGGCTGACTGGCGAGAAAAGTTGCGAACAGAGGAACGTAACCAACGAACATCGTCATCCAGACCGCGTACTCTGCGGCTTCATGGTTCAATAGCCACCATGCAGTAATCCCACTGAGAGCAAGGATCGGAGCGACGACAGACACCAACAAGTTTCGCAGCCGAGGAAAATGCTGATTCCATTTTGGACGATCCAGCCAGCTTCGGAGTGCATTCGCTAACTCAGCAGCTGTCGAGTATCGCTCCGCAGGATTTTCAGCAACGCTTTTATTGCAAATATCACGCAGTCCTGGCGGGATTCGACTTTCGTTGTCAATCGACCGCTTCAGCGTTGCCCGCAAAGTCGCTCCGAGCGCATAAACGTCTGAGGAAACGGATCGCATAACGAGTTTCTCGCTATTTTGCCGTTGTTCCAATCCACTTCTAATCTCTGGAGCCAGATATGCTGCTGTGCCACCGACACTCAATGCGGGAGCGAAAGTGTCCATCACCTCCGCCACGCCAAAGTCCATGATCAGCGGTCTGTCGGTTTCTCGCTCAATCAGAATGTTCTGTGGCTTGATGTCTCCGTGTAAAACTCCATGGCGATGAACAACATCAACAGCCTTGGCAATACTTTCGATGTAGGTAGCAACTTGCTCGGGAGACAAGGATTCCCGAATCGCCAACTCTTTGAGACTGATTCCATCAACGAGCTGCATGGAATACCAAGCCGTGCCGTCGACTTCGCCGACCTGGTAAACAGGTACAATGTGCTCATGAGCCACGGTGGCAGCGAGTTGCGATTCCTGACGGAAAAGCCGCCGTATCATCTCGAAGTGCTCAGCGCTTGAGATGGCAATTTGATCGGGCCGAATGACTTTGATTGCGTCAACTCGTTTTGTTGTCTGGTGCTGGGCACGATAGACAACACCCATGCCGCCACGACCTAATTCAGTCAATTCGCCGTATTCGGGTAGAACTGGCGGTCCGCCGAGAGCCTTGAGAGCAGTCCGTACGGGCGATGCGATCTCGTCGACAAACAGATAATGCCTTTCGTGATCGGCGACTACGTTGCCGCACGAGGACAATTCTCCTCGCTCCAACGCCCGCTCAATTTCAGCGAAAGTCTCATCGTAAGAAAGCATGTTTGCGTTCGGACTGTCCTCAGTCATTGCCCCCTCCCTCGATCAGTTCTACGAGACGTTGGCGGCCGCGATGCAACAGCCCTGCCGTCGCAGATTCCGAAATGTCAAGTGCATCGGCAACTTCTCGGAGTGAGAAGCCACGGAGGTGTTTGAGGATCACTGCCTTCTTTTGACTTTCTGGGAGCGATTGAATTGCTGTCAGCATCAACGATATCTGCTCGTTTTTTTGGACGACTTGGCTGGGTGACGTGTCCTCGGCAATCAGAACATTGTCCAGTTGCACAAATGAGTCTTCGATGTCAGCTGCTCGCAAACGGCGTCGATGGTCATTCTTGAGTGTTTTGACATGTTTGATCGCGTCCAAGACGTTTCGCTGGAGGGCTGTACGTAGCCACGAAAAAAATCGCGCTTCATCCAGGTCTCCAAGTGAGTTGCTCGAACGATGAGCTTCCATGAGAGTTTGCTGCACGAGATCTGATGCCTCCAGTTCTCCTCGATAAGTCGGGAAAATGAGCGCCTCGGCCAGTGTCAGTAAGATTGGCCGGAATCGAGTGATTGCTGACTCTAAATGTGAATTGGCAGATTCCATTTCTTGATGTCCACCTTCTCAAGCGACATTCGCTGCTGTTTTGTGCGCGGAAAAAGAAAAAACAGGATCAACCGCGCAAAAAAAGAACGTAGATGTCGCCTATTAGGTAGAGATTCTACCAAACCCATCGAAGGAAGGCCCGGTCATGCGCAAGGCCAACTTTGGACGCAACATCGTCCTGAACGCACAGCACTTCTATCAGCCCGAATCAGAGGATGCTGTACTGGCAATACTGAATCAGCATCAGGGACAACAGATTCGTTGCGTCGGAAGATTGCACTCGTGGAGTCCGGTCATTGACGCAGATATGGTGCTGCTGGATTTGCATCGGCTGCAAGGTGTCGAGGTGATGCAACGGGATGGACGCAAGGTTGTTCAAGTCGGTGCTGGCTGTCAAATCAAACGTCTGCTCGCTGAGATCGAGAAACAGGGGCTTACTCTCCCATCGGTAGGTTTCATTACGGAACAGACGATTGCCGGTGCGACCTCGACAGGAACACATGGTTCTGGGAGGCACTCGCTTTCTCACTACGTTGTTGCAGTCCGGGTGGCTTGTTACGACCCGGCAACCAAGAAGGCTGTCATTCGGGAGTTCAATTCTGGTGACGAGTTACGAGCAGCTCGCTGCTCACTGGGAACTCTGGGAGTCATTCTCAGTGTGATCATGGAATGTCGAACTCAATACAACGTCGAAGAACATTTTCGAGAGTACCTGAGTGTCGAGGACATCTTGAAGGCAGAGGAGTCATCCCCACTAACGCAGTTCTATTTTGTTCCTTGGCGTTGGCGGTACTTTGCACAGCACCGTCGAGAAGTCGACGCCGAGAAGTCAACTTCGGTGAAACTCTATCACTGGTACCGATTCATTGTGTTTGATGTCCTGATGCACCTGGTCATTCTGGTAACAGTGAGAGTGATCCGATGGCATGCGGTCACAAAGGCTCTCTTTGCACATGGAGTTCCCAATAGTGTGATTCGCAACTGGCGCGTCATCGGAGAATCAAGTTCTCAGCTGGTCATGGAACACGAGCTGTTTCGGCATGTGGAGATCGAATTATTTGTCCAAAAGGAGCATCTCGCTAATGCGTTGGTCCACCTGAAACAGACTCTGATTGCGGCGGACTCCCATAATACCGAACTTCCACGTAGTTATTTGGCCGAAGTCAGCAAATCGCAATGCAGCGAGAGTCTGAACGAAATTCGGGGCGTGTATTGCCATCATTACCCGATCTGTATCCGCAAGATTCTGCCCGACGACACGCTGATCTCGATGGCAAGTCCCTCGGCGCATGAGGCTGATGGACAAACCTGTGACGAACCCAACTCGGCCTGGTACTCGATTACCCTGACGAATTACCACAGAGGCCAGGCACGAAAGCCCTTTGATGAGCTGGCAACATTCCTCGCAAAATCAATGTTCCGCCTTTTCAAAGCACGAGTACATTGGGGCAAGCTATGTCCCCTCTCAGTCGAGGAACTTCGGGAGTGTTATCGGGGCTTCGAGGAGTTCCGCAGCATTCAGCGAAAAGTTGATCACGGTTGCGTTTTTACGAATACATGGACACAGGAGTTACTTCAATGAAGGGAAATCAGAAAGCTAAATGGCTTCGTTTGGGAGCGTTGATTGCATTGCTGTCACTGCCTGCCGGTGACATTGAGCTCTTGGCGGAAGAAGAACGATCTTGGGATGGAGCAATCCATTTTGTTGACGCAAAAATGATCCTTGATTTTCATGGTTATGACCGGGGCACCTGGAAAGATTTGCGAGACCTCCGAATTTACTCGCATAAATCAGACACAGCCGGTTCCAAGGTGACGTTTCGGCTTGTCGCTGACGCCGGAAAACCTTTGCAGGCGACCTATCAGGGAAAGATACGAGTCGAAGTTGACGGCATGTCCGCCACGGTTCAAAAAATTCGTTTCATCCGTGATAGGCAACACGCTTCGTGGAGGGTTGATCCGGCTTTCATCGAGAGATTGGAATCGTCCGTCGACAAGAGATCAGAACACGTAGAGGGGATGTAAGGCCGCTTTTCCAGTCCGAGTAATTCTATCCTCACAGGGCTATTTGCAGAGATTCTCGCCTACGCAGCATTCAAGTAGTAGTGCTTCAGCAAGCCACCGAGCCGCTCGTTGCAATGATGCCCGAACTTCCGGTTTTCGGAATCATCTTCAGTTTCATTGTTGGGTGGTTTGATCAACAGCGTGTCGTCTTTAGTCTGATGGGGACGTTCTTCGTGATAGTGCTCAACCGCCTCGGCCACGATGTGGTCCATGTGCTGCTTGCCAAAGCGAGTGAGCTGTTTTGGCTGTTGGCCACCGGAGTTTCAACCAATCGTGCCCTCGGTTGCGGCTCTAGGCGTCGAGCAATCCCCGTTCCCGCAGCTTTTGGATGTGGCGGTGGACCGTCATTCGTGACTTTCCGATCGCCTCCGCGATCTCTCTGACGGTCTTTCCTTCCTTCGTCATCTCGGCGATACGATCAACTGATTTGCGGCTCGTGTAAGCCTGGGGTTGCTCCAGGGTCGGATCGTCACCGGCCTCCTCGAAGACTGGTTGCAGGTATTCCTCGACTCGCCGAATCGCATCGTAGACCTTGCCAAACGGTCTGTTGGTGTAGACGTCGGACAGTTTATCGGTGGTCACAGGGCTGCCATGCAGTAGAAACACGCCGGCCACCTCGCCATCGGAAAACCGACGGATCAGGTCTCCTGCCGTCTTCCTGAGGTGTTTGAAGGGCAGCTTCGTGATTTCGTTTCCATCGTCGATGATCCGCTTGTGCAGGCGCGAGAATGTGTTGGGAATCTGGCGAGACGGGTTTCCGTTGGCGCTTCTTTGGTCCAGCGGCATTCCCTTGCTGTTGAGAATAGCGGGCTGGTCGGGACTAGGGTTCCTCTGCTTTAGTCGACGCGCCATGACCCATTCCAGCATCTTCACGGTCTGCCCAAAGAGTAAATACTTCCCGACAATCGTGGTCTTGTTGCGGACCAGTGATACGAATGAATCGTCGTCTGTCGAGTGAAAGCCAAAGACCTCTTGCTCATCTGCTGGCAGAGCCTGATGCAGGAAGATTTCGCCGATCGTCAAGGTGGCGATCTCCTTGGTCCCGAATCCGCAGTTCAGGCCGAGCATCAGATAGAGGCGCTCGGTAGGAGTGGCATAGCGATTGAGCAAACGCAGTTCATCGAGCTGAAACGTGTCGACCTTGCGAATCCGTTTCTTGACCGTCTCTGTGTCGAGCGGGGTACTGCGGTCAATGTCGTCGATGTCTTCAGGCTTCCGCCAGGCAAAGTCTTTCGAGCGATGCAACCATTTGAAGAACCTGTGCAATTCTCCCACGTAATGGCGAACCGACGAGGCGCTCATTCGCTGTTCTTTTTGGCCTTTCTTCGTCCGCTTCATCGGGCGTTGCCGCCAGAAGCGGTACATTTTTTCGATGTAGTCGTAGTCGATCTCAGCAAGAGGGACATCCTCATGCCGATCTTTCAAGGAGTCAATCTGCCCGAGCTTCGTGTGGGCATACTCGGACAGTGTCTGAGTCTCGTCATCGAAATAATGCTGCTTGATCCAATCCTCATACGCCTCGAAAGCCTGATGCAGCGTCTTCCCGTCATCCGTCATCCTGCGGTAAGGCGGATTGATCATCGAGTCCAGCAGGTCGCCCTTGCCAACAGTTACATCGCCGATGTTTGCTTTCAGCGGCGGAGCCGCAAACACGTCATGCTTCCGCCAATAGTCTTCATAGGGGTTGTCTACGAGGACGACCTGACGCATGTCGATCGCGTTGTCGCCGATTCCGATCGTGTACCGCTTCTCGTCAGTGGGGACAAAGCGCAGGAAGCTGAAACGATTCTGGATTCGCTGAAGCCGGGTCGCGTAACTTGTTGGGGCTTCGTCATCTGGCACCGGAACAAGGTGGACCTTGTCAGCTCCCCTGGCAAGCTGCTTGCCGATCTCCAGGGTGACTTCATCCCACAATGCTGTGCCGTCAGGAGCGTCGCCATCAATCTTCTCCCACAACTGGCGGAGTCGGTCGTCGCGTCGCTCTGCTTCACGCTTGTCGGTCCCGAGGCGGAACTTGTGTTGGACTCGTGTTCCCTTGCTGTTCAGTTTCCAGCCCAGCTGTCGAGCGTATTGACCCTGTTTGTCTGGCTTCGAGAGCCGAGCCGTCCGCGCTGCCATTTCCGCTTTCCCATCCGTCCCAACGATAGTGGAGTCATAGTCCGATTCCCCAGAATACGGATGAAATCGGACTTAGAAAAGTCTCGAATCGGACTATTTGTCGGACTACAAGTCGGACTATTCGGCCAAAACGGGGGTGTGGGACAAGCGTTTTGGGACAGGACATTTCCGCAACCACAAATAAAAACAGCCACTTGCGTCATTTGCAAGTGGCTGTTTGTAATGGAGGCGGCGGGAATTGAACCCGCGTCCTGTGAGCCGTAAGGTGCAGCTTCTACGTGTGTAGTCGCTTGATTGTATCTCACCGCCTTTGGCTCGAACGACAAAGCCTCTGGCTGGCCAGGTTGCAACGAATCTTACTTCAAGCGTAGCGACCAATGACTTGAAGCCAGCCTGATTTTGTGACCGGTTTTTGACCTCCTCAGGCAAGGATGTCGCAACCGGGGAAGCCTAATTAGGCAACCATTGCAAATCGATTAGGAGTTGCAGTTATTGTTTGATCAGCTTTTTACGTGGCCAACTGATCAACCACGACACGCGACCGACACCATCAGAGAACCAGTCGAATCCGATCGCCCCCGAGTCTGTCGAGCCTTATCATCCTAGCTGTCAGGGCAGGTTCGTCAAGGGCTTTCGGTTTTCATTGAGGTGAAATCTGAACGCCGATCTCGACCAATGCGGGTTGGAAATCGTGGGCCGATTTCAAGGTGTCGCTGTGATCCGTGGAGATGTTATTGGGAGAGGAACGCTACTCTCAATTGTGGTTTCGAGGACAAATGGCTCAGACCCAATCGGGTTCGCGGAAGAGTTCACCGACATTCACCTTGAAGTTCTTGAGATCGGGGGCTCCATGCAGCGTCTCGAACTCCGTGAGTCTTGTGGCGCCTAAGCCGGCTCTGCGGAGGATGTGGACCGTTTTGTTGTCGGGGTCGATGACCCAAACTGTCGAGACACCGCAGCGATGGTAAAGAGTGATTCGCTCGTTGATGTTGGAACGTCGATCATTGCTGGTGGCTAATTCAACAACGAGAGTCGGAACTGAGTCTGTGTAGTCTTTGTCGGATTCACTGAATCGTTCGCCGGATGTGAAATAGCTGACGGCTGGATGGAGAACGGTGTCGGGTGCTGATTCAACGTGCAGTCCGAGGTCGAAGCAGGGGTAGCCGATCATCTCGGAATGGACGTAAGCAGAGAATGCTTTCGAGAGATTTAAGACAATTGTGCCGTGTTCAGGGTCGGGGGGTTGAAGCGAGACCGGAACGCCGCGAATCAGTTCCGCCCATTGGCCAGCATCAGGAAGTTCCCAGCGGTGAAGAGAGAAATCCTCTGCTGTCATTGATCGTTGAATCATCTTATTCACCGATATGGCTCAGTCGGGGTTGAGCAGGTTATTCGTTCGAGGTTGCGAATCGTTTTCGACCAATTGTGCAGTTCGAAAGTCATGCGAGAACTGAGTTCAGCGTTGGGAAGAAAACAGCCCGGTTTCTGAGAAACCGGGCTGTACACTCGATGAGTGCGGGGTGTGACTACTTCGCAGCTGCAAAGCGTTTGGCCACTTCGTCCCAGTTGACAACATTCCAGAATGCAGAAATGTAATCAGGACGTCGGTTTTGGTAGTGCAAATAGTAAGCGTGTTCCCAAACGTCGAGGCCGAGGATTGGAGTTCGACCTTCTGAGAGGGGAGTGTCCTGGTTCGGTGTGCTTTCAACAACAACGTTCCCGCCGTCGACCGAAAGCCAGGCCCAGCCGCTTCCGAAGCGTGTCGCCGCTGCGTTTGCGAATTCGGTTTTGAAGTTGTCAAAGCTTCCGAATTTGGCGTTGATCGCGTCTGCCAATTCTCCGCTTGGTGCTCCACCGCCATTTGGGCTGAGGACTGTCCAGAAGAGAGAGTGGTTCGCGTGTCCGCCGCCATTGTTTCGGATGGCTCCGCGAATTGATTCAGGAACGCTGGCCAGATCGCTCATCAGATCTTCGATCGATTTCGATGCGAGATCGTCATGCCCTTCAAGGGCTGCATTGGCCTTCGAGATGTAAGCAGCGTGGTGTTTGGTGTGATGGATTTCCATCGTCTTCGCGTCGAAGTGTGGTTCGAGAGCATCGTACGCGTAAGGTAGGTCAGGTAGAGAGTATGCCATTTTGGACTCCGTTTTCTTTCTTTGTGACAAGCGTTATCAAGCCAGCATGTGTATTCTAGGCTGATGCGTGCGGGTCACAACCGTCTCATTTCAGAATTCAATGAGTTCGTCGAATGACCGGAATCGGGCTGTGGACCGGCTATTTCAACGTGATGTTCGGGGTCGCGGTCTTCCTTTGCTCACGAAGTGGCAGTCCAGCATCGCCATTGGTGAATGGCGACTGGGAATTCGAGTTCACCGTTCGGAACAACTTTCTCGATTGCGTTCATGCGATGTGATCGCGATGGCTCATTCGATCGTGGAGGATTTGCAGGACTTCCTGATTTCCCTCGGGGAAGGTCAATTCGCTGAGGCGCATGAATGGCACCCACTCGAACGGAGCACGAAGGGAAGTTGACTCGTCGGGATCTTGCAGTTTGCACAAGAAAAACGAAAGGTCGACGCTTCGATCGGGATAGTGATGCGTATGGCGATGCAGGAGGGAATCGACATCGATTCTGAGTCCGGTTTCTTCGAGGCACTCGCGGATCGCACAGGCAGCTGGCGACTCCTGCGGGTCTGCTTTTCCGCCCGGAAATTCGCTTAGCCCGGCGAGATGGGAGTTTTCAGGGCGTTTTCCGACGAGAACTTTGTTGTCGTGTTGCACGACTGCAATGCCAATGGAAATCGGAGGTTTTGGTGAAACTTGTGTGTTGTTCATCGCGAGAATTATTTCTGTGTGGGCGTTCTTCTTGCCTAGGCTGTGGAAAGTCGACACTATTGTGCAACATGATGGGAAAGCTATTGTTGATCACGGTTGTGAAACCATTGTTCAACACGTCCACGAATCTGGCAACGCCGGGATATGAGAGATGGCTGTCATTGAAGATGAGAAGCAGAAGTTCCTGAACGATGGCTTTGTTGTCGTTCCACAGCTTTTTTCGGCAGAAGAAGTGTCGTTGCTTTCTGAAGTTGCCCGAATCGACAAAAAGCTTTCGGAGTCTGCATATGGTCGAGAGGATGGAACCGGTGCGGTTGTGACTTTGGCGGTGCGAAACGAACTGTCGGACGACTACTACTCTGCGATTGCTCGATCCCATCGGATTGTGTCACGAATGACGGAGTTTCTTGGTGATGAGGTCTACCACTATCACCATAAGCTCATCCTGAAAGAGCCTCGCGTGGGCGGGGCTTGGGAATGGCATCAGGATTACGGATACTGGTACAACAACGGCTGCCTGCTGCCGGATATGGGAAGCTGCCTCATCGCGATTGATGATGCAACTGTTGAAAACGGATGCCTTCAGGTCTTGCGTGGATCTCATCACATCGGACGAATTGATCATGGTCCGATCGGTGACCAGACTGGCGCAGATCTGGAGCGAGTGGCCGTTGCGAAAGAACGATTCGAAACCGTCCCGGTCGAACTGAGTGCTGGGTCGGCAGTTTTCTTTCATGCCAATCTGCTGCATCGTTCTGACCGCAATACGAGTGAGAAACCTCGTTGGGCCTTAATCTGTTGCTTCAATACAAAGTCCAATGATCCCTACAAGGTGTCGCGTCATCCGAACTATTCGCCGATCGAAGTTCTCGCCGATCATGAAGTTCGCAGCAGTGGTGAGGCTCATCGAAGTCGCTTGCAGCCCTCTGCGAGTTGATGGTCACTCGCGTACCTCAACGGCTCGCCTAATTCGGTTTTCTCGAGTCAAAGGGCGGAGAGATTAACAACATCTCTAAAGTCGATGTGTTTAGAGGTGCTTTTCATCCACCGAACATTGCACCGATGACCGCAGCGGGGCCGAAGATTCGGATCTACAGTTTTCCCTTGAATGATTGAGTGTTTATGTCGTCGATTCCCCCACCAGGAACACCTCCGTCTGAGAAAGAAGCGGGAGAAGCGTTCGTTGAATTGTGTCAAGTGATCGCGAAGTTGCGCTCGCCTGAGGGGTGCCCGTGGGATCGCGTGCAGACTCTGAGTTCAATCAAGCCTTACACGCTGGAAGAGACATACGAACTTCTGGAAGCGATTGATTCCGACGACAACGAAGCCATTCAAGAGGAGCTCGGCGACGTTCTCCTGCAAGTCGTGCTCGATGCTCAGATTGCCGCAGACGAAGGTCGCTTCGGAATCGTGGAAGTCGTCAAAGCGATTACGGAGAAGATGATTCACCGACATCCACACGTCTTTGATGATGCTCAAGCAGAGACGGCGGAAGATGTCCGTGCTCATTGGGAGCGTCAGAAAGCGCAAGAGAAAAGTCGGCGAACATCCGCTTTAGATGGAATTCCGGTCGATTTACCTGCACTGGCGAAAGCAGCTCGAATTCAAAAGAAAGCTGCGCGAGTTGGCTATGACTTTCCGCATCGAGCAATGTTATTAGACAAGCTACGAGAAGAGGTGGATGAACTGATCGACGAACTGTATCCGGACGGAGATGTTCCCGACATTCCCGCGGCAGTCGATATGGAACCCGTGCCGGACGAGCCAGTCGAAGACGCGGAACGGCGAGACCGGATCGAAGGTGAGATTGGTGACGTTCTGTTTGTGATCGCGAATCTTGCTCGAAGATGGGATATCAACCCTGAAGAAGCACTACGCCGATCGAATCGAAAGTTCTCGGGACGATTTCAGCACATTGAGAAAGGTCTGGCCGAACAGGGGAAGACAATTCGGGAGGCGACGCTGAGCGAAATGGAAGCCCTTTATCAGCACGCCAAGCAGCTTGAGAAATCCTGAGTTTGGGTGCCGACCTTTGATGTTGGTCGACACCCGTTTGACTCGGAAGCATCACTTTTTGTTCTGCTGGTTGTTTCTCTGTCGCTGGTTGTTTTGGTTTGATCGAGGTTGCAGCGACGGAGGATTCGCTTCGACAGATCCAGTGTCGTCAGGAACTTCGAGTTCTGTCTGGAGTCGCGAAATCTCTTTCTTGAGTTCAGCGATTTTCTCTGCGTACTGCGGTTCGGAATAGATGTTCGTCATTTCCGATGGATCTTTCTCCAAATCGTAAAACTCCCATTCATCGATGTTGTAGAAGTGGATGAGTTTGTAGCGGTCTGTTCGGACTCCGTAGTGACGACGAACCATGTGGGCAGTCCGGCGATCGTTCAAGAACTCGTAATAGTGATAGTAGTGCGACTTTCTCCAGTCGTCTGGTGCATCACCTTCCAGCAGCGGGACGAGACTTCGGCCCTGCATGTCATCGGGAATTTCCACACCTGCGATGTCAAGAAATGTTTCGGCGAAGTCGACGTTGGAGACGAGATGTTTGTCACGCGATCCCGGATTGACTTTACCCGGCCAGCGAACCATGAGCGGCTGTCGGTACGATTCTTCGTACATGAAACGCTTGTCGAACCAGCCATGGTCTCCGAGATAGAATCCCTGATCTGAGCTGTAGATGACAACGGTGTTCTCGGCGAGTCCCGTTTCGTCCAGCCAGTCAAGAACGCGGCCGATGTTGTCGTCGACGGAGGCAATGCAGCGAAGATAGTCTTTGATGTATCGCTGGTATTTCCAGCGGACGAGATCATCGCCCTCGAGATTTGCCTGTCGGAAGGCTTCGTTCTTGGGTTCGTAAGCGGCGTTCCAGACCTCTAGTTGTTCTTCATTCAAATACGGCGGAGGGACAAGTTTCAGATCACGTGCGGTCATCGTCTTGGCGATGGTCATATCCTGTTCATGAGCTGCCCGTCCACGAGTTGAATAGTCGTCAAAGAGGTTGGCTGGTTCTGGAATCTCGACATCATCATACATGTGGAGATAATCAGGACCGGGAGCCCATTCGCGGTGCGGAGCTTTATGTTGATACATCAACATGAATGGCTTCGTCTCATCTCTTTGATTCTGGAGCCATTCCAAAGCGAGATCGGTAATGATGTCGGTTGTGTATCCGGTGTATTTGACACGCTCTGGATTTCCACTTCCGTCTTCGTCTCGAAGCATTGGCGGATTGTAGTAGGGGCCTTGACCGACGAGGACTTCGGAGTAGCTGTAACCCTGAGGAGGCATGTGCTCGCCCAGGTGCCACTTCCCAATGACGGCTGTTTCGTATCCTGACTTCTTGAGTAGCTTGGGAAACGTTTGCTGTGTTCCGTCAAACTTGTTTCCATTCGTCAGGAAGCCGTTCAGATGGCTGTATTTTCCAGTCTGAATGACAGCCCGGCTCGGACCGCAGATTCCGTTCGTGCAGAAACAGTTTTCGAACAGCATGCCTTCGTTGGCAATGCGGTCCAAATGGGGAGTCTTATTGATGACGGAGCCGTAAGCGCTGATCGAGTGGGAAGCGTGGTCATCGGTGAAGATAAAGAGGATGTTCGGTCGGTCGTCTGCCCGGACTTCATTGTCAGAGAGTGGGACAAACAGATTGAGCGAAAGGATGGTGAGACAGATCAGCTGTCTCGCGAAATGGTGATTCATGGCGGGGAGCGTCTCCAGTGATTGGACTTTGTTGATCCGAGTCCCGATCATCCGCATTCAATTCCGAATGGTCAAGTGACCTGCAATGCTTTCGAAAATGATCGATTAAACGAGGGAGAAGATTGACGAGTGGCCAGAGTTGCA